>NZ_BAAIHG010000113.1:0-2466 GCF_054655775.1 Candidatus Termitispirillum reticulitermitis
GGAGAAGTTGCGGACACAGATTAGTGCATTGACTAAGGCTGCAAACAATGCGCAGGACGCCGTTTCATTTTTACAAACAGCAGATGGCGGCATGGAAGTTATAGGCGATATGCTACAACGTATGCGTGAGCTTGCGAATCAGGCGGGCAATGGTAGCCATACGAGTAATGATAGACGGGAGCTGCAAAAAGAGTTTGAGCAGCTCAAGGCGGAAATTAACAGGGTATCAAACGCAACGGAGTTTAATACCAAGAGGTTATTATCAGGCGATGCTGCAGGTTTATGGTCGGCAACGAGCGATGATGTTGATGTTATATTCAGGAGTGCCCCTGTATCAGGAGACTACAAGCTAACATTTAGCACTACGGCAGGGGAGAATGCAGTCTATCAGACAGCACAGCTGATGGACTATACGAAACGTCTCAGCTACCCTAAGGGGATAACGAATGTTGTAGTAGAGGGGCTGGATAACGAAGCAGTGAAGTTCACCGTGAACGATGATACGGTACATATAGTGCCGACTCCCATTAACATTTCCAACTGGGCGGTGCCGACGACTGGCGGGCTTCATACAAATGTTGCCGTTGGATTACAGGTATTAGAGAGACAAGCAACCTTTGGAGCTTTTACAATCTACGAAGATGGTGCTCCTGCGGTAATATACCCTAATCTAACTCCATACGAATATGCCTATCAGAACTGTTCAGGCTATTATTTTGCACTTGAAATGGTTTCCGGTAGTGATGCCGTAGATGGTGTGCACACACTATCCTCCTCATATGCTGCTCTTAATCCCAGCTCTGATTTCATAAACCTCGCTGATGGAACAAGGGCATACAGGACATCAGGTTCGGGTAGCGACCCCAACAAATTTATTCGCGTCTACTATATGGACCCCGCTGACGGAACAAAACACTATCCTTCTCTATTGGGTGAGTATAGCTTTGGTGGTGGCATACAGTATAGAACAACTATTATGGTACAGAAACCTAATGGAGACTGGAGTTACCTTCAACCTTTTTTTAACTTAAATGATGTTAATAGTATGGCTGTTGGCGACAAAGCACTTTTATACTATCAAACAAACAGCCCTGATGTTGAGGTTAAGCAACACGGTAATTGGATTAGTCCAACCACCAACTGGAATATCAATCCTGCGAATATGGATGGTATCAAGAATGTTCGCATAGAAATTGACGTGCCTAATGGAACGAATACTGCTGGTGGCAATGTTATCCCGCAGGTATTCTGGGATGTTCGTGACCCTTTTGGTCACGTTGAGTTCACAGCTATGACTATAGAGAATGGGGAATTCAAGGAGATAAAGATTCGTTGGGATAGGGACTGGAACGTGCCGGAGGATGAGATAGGCGGCACTTGGGGCTGGATAGTGACGACACCAGCAGATGTCAAGTTGAAGGATGCTACTGCTGGTGGCAGATATGTATTTAGTAACGATGATGGCAAAAAGCTATTAGACAATACGCAGACGTTAAGCATATATGGGAATAATAAGAATGTTGACGTATACATAGAGGGAGAAGATACTGTTGCTGATTTAGTCAAGAAGCTAGCCGATGCGATAGGTTTGTTAGGTATGGCAGGGGACATATCTGTTGATAATCTCGTTAAGATTGTTGAGCCTAATACAGCCACCACCACCAGTGGGGGAGTGGGCAATTATGCGATTGCCGGCACTATATTTTTGCAGACTGCACTAACAGGGGGAGCATCAGAGTTAAGGTTTGCAGGAGATGAGGCGTTATTAAATGCGCTGGGCATATCAACTATACAGAAAGCAGAGGCTAGTGGCATAAATGCAACAGTGTCTGATGCGCACACGGGCAGACTAGTAGGCAGCGACACGGTATCGGACTTTATGCTACGAGGAGTTATAAAGGGGGTTGATATAAAGTTTGCGTCTGATATTGGAGTGAAGGCAAGTTTTAACGCTACAACAGGACAGGTTATATTTACCCCTGATGCTACTAAGCCTGTATATTTACATATAGTTGATAATTCTACCAGAGTGCAGACAGGTTCGGACGAGGGGCAATATATAGATATTACCATAGGGCGTATGGATACTATTGCACTTGAGATAGATGATGTCTATGTAGTCACTATGGAAGATTCGCAGAGAGCATTAAGCAAGATAGATACAGCATTAGAGCGAGTGAATAGTGCTCGTTCAAACATTGGGGCGAAAATAAACAGGCTGGAATACGCACAGAATAATATTAGAGTGACGAAACAGAACACTATAGCAGCAGAGTCTCGCATAAGAGACCTAGATGTAGCGTCAGAATCATCTTCATTTACCAATAACCAAATCATAGTGAACGCAGCAGTGGCTATGCTAGCTCAAGCTAACCAATTGCCACAACTGGCTCTGCAATTGATAGGAAGGTAGATGAAAGCTGCTCTAACGCTCTTTTAGAATATGCCTCTTGACAAACACTCCAT
>NZ_BAAIHG010000114.1:0-2441 GCF_054655775.1 Candidatus Termitispirillum reticulitermitis
TGAATCTCAGATAAGAGACCTAGACTTCGCAGAGGCTTCCGCTGACCTAGCAAAAAAACAACTACTAATGACCACACAAACAAACCTGCTCTCGCAAACTAACGCTCTGCCACAAACAATAATGCAGTTGATAAAATTCTAAAATACCTATTGACAAGCCCTAAATCTGCTATTATTATGACTAGTGGTATTATTGCCGTTACTCTGATTCAATAACACAGCTAATATACATAACAATTCTGTAAGGGGAGACGTCAGTGAACTTATCGGAGCTGAAGAAGAAGTCTATTGAGGACTTGATAGCAATTGCTGGGGATTTAGGTATTGATAATGCAGGCAACCTGTTAAGACAGGAGCTGATGTTTGAAATCTTAAAGACCACTAGCACGAAAAATGGGCAAATCTACGGACAAGGCGTGCTTGAAATCTTGCAGGACGGATTCGGTTTCCTGCGCTCATCTGATTTCAACTATCTGCCCGGTCCAGATGACCTATACGTGTCCCCCGCACAGATACGCAAGTTTCTACTGAGAAACGGCGATACTGTTGCAGGGGAAATTCGCCCGCCTCGCGAGGGGGAGAAGTATTTTGCTCTCTTGAAGGTAGAGAGTATCAATGATGACCCCCCTACCCGTCAACGAAAGCTATTTGAGAACCTAACCCCGCTATTTCCAGATGAACGGATGAACTTAGAAGCATTTCCTACGCGCTATGACACTCGTATAATCAACCTTGTATCGCCAATCGGCAAAGGACAGCGTGGCTTAATCGTTGCACCACCTAAAACAGGCAAAACTATGCTGTTAAAGTCTATCGCAAACAGCATATCAGAAAACCATCCCGAAGTTGTAATGATAGTGTTGCTAATAGACGAACGCCCAGAGGAAGTTACCGACATGCAGCGTTCCGTTAAGGCTGAAGTAGTCAGCTCTACATTTGACGAGCCTGCATACAGGCACGTGCAAGTTTCAGAGATGGTTCTTAATAAAGCTAAACGGCTTGTTGAGCATGGCAAAAACGTAGTTATCCTATTAGATAGTATTACCCGTCTAGCTAGAGCATATAACTCAATAGAACCACCCAGCGGCAAGGTTCTATCGGGCGGCGTTGATGCAAATGCACTGCACAAGCCGAAACGTTTCTTCGGTGCCGCACGTAATATAGAATTTGGCGGTAGTCTCAGCATAGTGGCAACTGCATTGGTTGACACAGGCTCACGTATGGATGAAGTTATATTTGAAGAGTTTAAGGGCACTGGCAATATGGAGCTTCACCTTGACAGACGTTTAGTTGAAAGGCGCACATTCCCTGCTATAGATGTTAATAAATCTGGCACTAGACGTGAAGAGCTACTCTTAACCCCAGAAGAACAAAATATGGTAATTGTGCTACGCAGGTTCTTGTCTAATATGAACTCCGTTGACGCTATGGAGTTCCTGCTAGATAAGATTAAAGGCACAAAGAACAATATGGATTTCTTAAACTCTATGAAAAAATAGGCACAATTACCCACAATGTTGTTGTCAGCCTTATCAGTTAGGTTTAGGCGAACCCTGTTCTGCCTGTTAGCACCTCTGACGGTCGCTATCGTTATTGAGGAACTAGGTAGGCTCTATCTGTTGCTAGTATCAATGGAGCCAGCTCAGTATTCAGAATACGCAGCAGACATCTGGCGAATGTTTGGCGTAGGAACGCTTTTAGACATTAGGGTTGCTTGCATAGTGCTTGCACCCGCACTACTGGCTGGTATTTGTAACTATAAAGCACAGAGAATCCTTGTTGTTATATCCATCGTTCTTATTACGTGGCTGACTATCGTTAACGTCTATTACTTTCAGACCTTTGGCAAAAGCATAGACGTTTTTATCTTTGGTTTGATTGATGATGACACAACGGCTATTATTAAAACGGTTATTAGTCAATATCCGGTGACGAATGCGCTAGTTGCGACAGTTCTTATCGGCTATCTATCAAACACGCTCTTTGCTCGCTGGCAGGCTAGATGTGCCGAGTTTCAGATTAGAAACTTTTCGCCAGTTCCGTCTGCTGTAGTAGTTATTGCAATAATTATAGCATGGGTTATCGGGACACGTGGTTCTGTGGGCAAGTTCCCGTTGAGACTATCAAGAGCACAGGTTTCAGCATTGCCAATGTTAAATGAATTCACTAAAAACGCTGGAATGTCGTTGCAAGAAGCGTATAAAAACTATAAAAAAGAGGAGTTCACATCAGTAACAAACGAGGACGGGGACGCTATCTATTCGGAGTTTTTTGGCAAATCCACTAAAGCATCGCTGGAGCTGCTAATGGACACAACGGGCACTGCACCCGAACCTGCAAGGAGACAACCCCCTCATATCCTATTATTTGTTATGGAGAGTATGGGCAGTTTTCTAATGGGGCTGGACAACCCTAGTCGCAACCTTTTGGGAGAGTTTAAG
>NZ_BAAIHG010000115.1:0-2402 GCF_054655775.1 Candidatus Termitispirillum reticulitermitis
TATATATGGAATAATGGCGTTAGGCGTCTTTATTACCTTTAGAATACTAGACTTTCCCGATATGACGGTTGACGGCAGTTTCCCGCTTGGTGCAGTAGTGGCAGCATCAATGCTTACAGCTGACTATGGAACGCTATTTTCGCTATCTATAGCGTTCATTGCAGGGGCACTATCTGGCATAATCACTGCACTGATACATATTAAACTAAAGGTACAGAATCTGCTGGCGGGGATACTCACCCTAACAATGCTCTATTCTATCAACATTCGCGTGTTAGGTGGCAAGGCAAACTTAGCTCTGCTGGGGCAAACGACCGCTATCTCACAGATAGAAAATACGCTCGGCACTATTATGCCCGCTGAAATTGCAGTGGCGTTAGCATTTTTTATAATAGTTATGTTATTTAAGTTATTATTAGACGCATTTTTATCTACCGATATGGGGCTTGCGATGATTTCTATGGGCGACAATCCTAGTATGGTAACCACGCTAGGCATCAATGGTGACATTATGAAAATAATAGGTGTAAGTTTAGCCAATGGTATGACGGCAGTATCTGGTGCCTTTGCGGCGATGTATCTAGGCTTCGGCGATGTGAATCTTGGACAGGGCATTATCATATCGGGCTTGGCATCTGTAATGCTTGGCGAATTTCTATTGCGTGGCAGTTCAATATTTACCAAAACATTGAGTGTCCTAGCGGGCTGCACACTATTCAAAGCGGTGATGTATCTAGGACGTGAATATGGCTACGACTTAGGGCTGACACCCAGCGACTTGAAACTTATTACAGGCTTAATGTTGATAGGCTGTCTGGCATTCACACATATTTCAGTGCGCAAGAGGAGGCGCAGATATAATGATTAAAATAATTGCTCTAAAAAAAATATTTTCATTAGGCACGCTGAACGAGCATACTGCATTAGATAATATATCTCTTAACGTTCAAGAGGGAGACTTTATCACAATTATCGGCTCTAATGGCGCAGGCAAGAGCACACTGCTCAACACCATAGCTGGCACTACAAAACCAACTAGTGGCAAAATATTGCTAGACGAACAAGACATTACAAAACTAGCCGAATATAAACGTGCGCGTTTCATAGGTAGAATTCACCAAAATCCACTAATGGGCACATCTGGCGATATGAGTATAGAGCAGAATATGGCACTTTGTGGCAGGAAAGGTTTCCGCTATCTAACACGGACGTTGAACGATATTTCGCGAGAACTATATCGTCAATCGTTAGCAGAGTTGAATATGGGGCTGGAAAACAGACTGCAAGACCGTGTGAGCTTACTGTCAGGCGGACAACGGCAAGCATTGACGCTACTAACTACAGTGATGAGCAACCCCCGACTGCTACTACTAGACGAACACACAGCGGCATTAGACCCTGGCAATGCAGAAGTTATAATGGCACTGACGGAACAACTTGTGCGTGAACAGAACAAAACTACCATTATGGTAACGCACAATATGCAACAGGCGATTAGCTATGGAAACAGGCTAATTATGATGGATAAAGGACGCATAGTGCTAGACATCAGCGGGCAGGAGAAAGCAAGCCTCACTGTGACACAACTTGTGGACAGATTCCGCGCTATGCACTCAACGTTAGCAGAAAACGATGAAGTAGTGCTTAATAAACTAGCTAGCTAACAAGTGCGGTCATTTCTTGCCCTTTAAGTGTGCTGGCATATTCAGCTTATATCTAATTAGCCTGCTAGATGAGCTGAGCCAGCCCTCTTTAACAAACCAAAAATAGCTGTCTTACCTGCTGCCCCTCGTCCTCGCTTGCTTTTCCTAACGCCACCAAAATAACTCTCGTCAACCTCAATTTCGCCACACAAAAACGGAGAGTCTTAACAGATTATTTGACGCAACTTATCATAAAACTTGATAGCTGTATCTCTGTTGACACCAGAAAGCTCAGTAGCAGTTCTAGCTGTAGCACCTGATATAAAAAAGTTAAGCAAACTTTTTATTTGGCTACTAGATAGCCTACAATGCCTTAATTTCACACTTCCAAACATAATATAATTGACTCCTTTTGTCAATTATCTATGTCAGCCCCAAATTTTGAGAAATTAGAAAATAAGCTGTGTTTTTACGATGCAAATAGTGCACATATATTTGGTAAAACCACCAAGCGCAGTCATATGAGCGTAAATCAAACTGGGTTAGCTTGAGCAAGCAGACTAAACAAGCTAACGCCCTCTTTCTCATTTTTTCTTGCAGGTAATTTATAAATGTTTTTAATAGCCCCGCCGTTGCCTAGCCTATCAATAATCATATCATAATACGGCTTATGAATTTCGCTTGATATAAAGTGCCGTTTAAGGTTCTTGCATAGGACAAGCTCCGAGCCAGAGCCGCCGAATAAGATTTGAACTAAAT
>NZ_BAAIHG010000116.1:0-2392 GCF_054655775.1 Candidatus Termitispirillum reticulitermitis
CGCCATTATAGTTACTGATACTACGTTTGGTGCTTATGGTATGACGTATAAAGTGATGAACTTACGTGAGGCTACAGCAGTATTAGAAATTGGCGAATATGATGTCTTGTTTAATGTTTTTGAGCACATAGCGGACGACAACGCTATTGTTCTGTGCATTCTTGATACAGAGCTGACGCCAACGAGAATAGACGCTGAGGTTATATTAAAAGAGCTTTCAGCGCGTGGCTTTAAGGAACGTGTGCCGTTCATTGACGATAATAGCTGGCTACTGTATAAAAGCAAATAACATCAGATTTTACTCATCATCTGCCCCACGTTCTGTCCGCTTACGGGGTGTTTATAGTCGGGTAGCAACTCTGCTAGCGGAATCAGCACGAATGGACGTTTGGTCATTTGCGAGTGTGGGATGGTCAGCTCGTCAGTGTTTATGGGCTGCCCTGCATAGTCTATTATGTCTATATCTAGCGGACGGGCACCCCACCTGCCAGTGTCAACTCGTCCTGCTCTCTGCTCCTCTACTTTTAACCTGCCTAATAGTTCACTGGGTTGCAGCTCCGTGTCCGCTACAATGACCATATTAGTATAGTTAGGCTGTCCGTCATTTAATAGCGATTCACTTGTGTATAGACTGGATATTCGCACATTTTGTAACGTACTATCAGCAGTTAGTGCCTGCACAGCACTGCTAAATGCTTGTGGCACATCGCTATATGTCTCAGCTATGGCGGGGTAGTTCGTTCGCCCAAAACGCGTTAAAATCTTACCCTGCTCACCTACAAGCGTGAACAACAGTGCAATACACACAAATACTTTAGCATTGTTAATTACCCCTTTTAGCAGGGACAATAACAATATTACTAGCACGGGAGCTACCCCCCACAGGTAGTAGTCAATACGACCAAGAACATTCACATACCTAGAGATAGCCACAATATAGAAAACCACCGCTACAGCGAGCAACATATAATTTTTATCAAGTTTTATATCCCAGTGCGACCCTGAGGGCAGTTGTTTTTTTTCAACGTGAAATTTTATTAACGTATTTTCATCTGTAAAACCAGCACAACGGAACACAAACCTTTCACGTATAAAGCGCGCAACTAACAAAACAAGTATAACTAGCACAATGTATAAAGGAACACCTCCAAAAAGCTCCGCATTCAAGAGACGCACGTATCCCACAAAATATTCTAATATGCCTGATATGCCGTTCACTAGGCTATTTCCACTGAATGTTCGCAATGCACTCAAGAATGCAGGGTTGAAAATGTAATAGCCTGCAATGGCGAATGCCAGCGAAACAGCACATTTAGCAATACCTGTGTAACGTCTCTGCCACAACATATAAACTATGGGGATAAGAGCAACGCCCGCAAACCAAAATATAAAATAATTGTGCGCATCAAAACCAAAGAAAAATGTTAAGGCAAGCACTGCGCAAAATCTCAACGAAAGACGCGGCTTTGTCAGCATAATGAGTGCTATATAGACCAGCAATGTGTAAAAGAACACAGCCATACTATATGCACGAATATACGTCCCCATTGATACAGCCGCACCGCTGAACCCCCAAAAGACAAGCGGTAATAGTGCCAGCTTGCCCGCTAAGAATCGCTTAGATATAGCATAGACTACAATACACACACCGACAAACCACATAATGTTAATCGCTACGCCCAGATAAACGCTAAAAGTATTGGGGAACAACAGAGATAACAAATGTAGCTGCATATAGTGCAATTGAGAGTGCACGGATGTTCTAGTTCGCAATTTATTAAAATGAGACAATCTTTCGTCTGGTTGTGCCGTCATAGCCTCAAATAATTCTTTGTGTGAACGCCAGTTAGCATTGCCTGCATCGCGGTCTGCGTGGAGCGGGTTCACGGCAGAAGGACTATTATTGACAGCACTATTATTAGCCCTATAATATGTGGCTACTTCATCATAGCTCAAGTCATTCTTTTGCCCTGCATAGAACAAGATAACAAGCACCTGCACGGCAACTATGACAGCAAACAACGCCCAGCTATGCCCTATAAGCCAGCTAAAACCGTTCACATAAAGCAATAAAAAGACTGCGAACACCGATAAAACTGACAATATGATAAATGGAGTGATAAAACTATCTGGTAGCACTGGATACTGGCTAAAATAAGCCCGTTCAAGCTCCATAGATAAACCAGCCCGACCTGTAAAGTTTATAACAAACCTATTCCACGCATGATTTTTACCAAAAATGCCGAATGTATTAAAGCCGTCGTGAATAGTATTTTCAAGCAATCTCATCGGCACGTTCGGGTGATAAAATACTTTAGCTTTAGAAAAGTCTAGGTTGGGGTTATCAGCATAAAACAGATAAGTATCGTTGCCCCCCCCCCCCCCTCGCATG
>NZ_BAAIHG010000117.1:0-2369 GCF_054655775.1 Candidatus Termitispirillum reticulitermitis
GCTGGTAAGGAATTCAAGGAAAAAGTGAAATAGCTTTTCCTAATAGAGCGATTGTGAAAGGTCGCTCTGTTATTTTTTTAACTTAATTTATGGAGTATGCCAGATGAAGCGTCTCATTTTAACAGTCTTAACAGTTCTGTTTTCCGTAGCCCTTTGCATATCCTGCTCTGGAGCTGACAGGATGGATGTTGCCCTCAAGCAGTTTATTCAGGAGACGATGAGGGAGCGCAACGTTGATGCCGACGTGCAAGTTAAGCGGTTAAAAAAGGTGCCGAATAGCGATTTCTACCTTTTTCAGGTGACGATATCCGTTCCGCAGATGAATGTAACACAAGACCAATTCGTCCTCTTTAACGGTAACTATATAACTGACGACCTCATGGATGTCCGCACTCGCTCTGCCACCACCGAGCAACTGCTCGCCGAATACCTTGACACCTCTAAGCTATCAATACTTGCTGGCACTAATGGAGCGAAGAATGTAGTGGTTAAGATAACAGATTTTGAATGTCCTTTCTGCCGCAAAGCAAATGAGTATATAGAGAAAAAACTACAGGCTAGAGGTAGCGATGACGTGGTGGTCTATATATCACACATGCCGTTAAATATACACAAAAAAGCGGAACTGTTTGCCCGTATATTTGAGGCAGGGCTTTTGGTTGGCAAAAACTTTGCTCATGAACTCTTTTCTGATGATAAACTACTTGATATGACTGATGCTCAAGTAATCAGCTACTTTTCTAAACAAGCGGACGATTCTGCTAAGTTTCGGGAGCTACTATACTCCCCCGGTGTTGACGTGAAACTAGAGGCGGGACGTAGCAATGCTCGTATGCTGAACATCCGCTCTACCCCTGTGCTATACATAAATGGTGTTCGTATAGACGGCTTTGATGAGGTGGCTATAGATGAGGCATTCAAGAGGATGAAATAACTATATTCAGTTGCAATCTTGAGGTATAGACAAAAAGCATTTTATATATCATAATTAAGTATATATTTATGATATATGGAGGAGCTACTATGCCAGAGATAAGACCTAGTGTTGATTTACGCAAAACGAACCAGTCTTTATCACAAAGAACGGCAAGGGCGATTTAGCGGTAATGAGCGTTGAATGCTATAACGAAATAACCGATAAGCTAGAGTTATATAAACAGCTTGCCGCTGGCTTGCAGGATATTCGCGAAGGCAGAGTTGTCAGCCTAGCTGACGTAAAGACTCGGCTGGATAGGAAATATAGAACTAACTTGCAAACCTTGTCAGTTGAATAGGACTTTCACTTGCCGACAATAAGCCCTTTTTCGCGCATTTCAACTAGCGTATTCTTAGCGTCCTCATCCCCCTGCTCGGCAGCCTTTATGTAGCATTCAAAGGCTTTCTTGTAGTTCTGTTCTACTCCCCATCCATTTTCATAAAGATAGCCCAAACAAGATTGTGCGATTGCTACCCCCTGTTCGGCCGCTTTTGCGAACAACTCAAAGGCTTTCTTGTAGTCTTGTTCTACTCCATGTCCATAATGGTATAAGACACCTAAATTATGTTGTGCGTCTGCTACCCCCTGTTCGGCAGCTTTTGTGAACCATTCAAAGGCTTTCTTGTAGTCCTGTTCTACTCCAAATCCATACTGGTATGAGTCACCCAAATAACATTGTGCGTATGCTACCCCCTGCTCGGCAGCTTTTGTGAACCATTCAAAGGCTTTCTTGTAGTCCTGCTTTACCCCTTCAAAGTCTTCCTTGTAGTCCTTCTTTATCGCTTGTCTCTTGAAATACATATTTCTCAAGTGGCGTCGCGCCAGTGCGTCTCCTCCTTTTGCCGCTTTCACAAACCACTCAAAGGCTTTCTTGTAGTCCTGCGCTACCCCTTGTCCATAATTGTATAAGACACCTAAACCACATTGTGCGTTTGCTACCCCCTGTTCGGCAGCCTTTGTGTAGCATTCAAAGGCTTTCTTGTAGTCCTGTTCTACTCCCTGTCCATTTTCATAAAGATAGCCCAAATTATGTTGTGCGTCTGCATTTCCCTGTTCGGCAGCTTTTGTGTACCACTCAAAGGCTTTCTTGTAGTCTTGTTCTACTCCCCGTCCATAATCGTATAAGACACCCAAATTAAATTGTGCGCTTGCTTCCCCTTGCTCGGCAGCTTTTGTGTGCCACTCAAAGGCTTGCTTGTAATCTTGTTCTACTCCTTGTCCTTTTTGATAAAGATAGCCTAAACTATATTGTGCGCCTGCATTCCCCTGCTCGGCAGCCTTTGTGTAGCATTCAAAGGCTTTCTTGTAGTCTTGTTCTACTCCATGTCCATAATGGTATAAGACACCCAAACAATATTGTGCTAATCCATCTCCCTGTTCGGCAGCTTTTGTG
>NZ_BAAIHG010000118.1:0-2194 GCF_054655775.1 Candidatus Termitispirillum reticulitermitis
GGAGTTTAAGAGCCTGCATCCAGATGTGAATACAATACTTGGCGTCAGCAACATATCTTACGGGCTATCGCCAGTGGCGCGGGTGGTGCTGAACTCCGTCTTTTTAGACCATGCAATTAGGGCGGGGTGTGTAATAAACGTTGATATACCGATATAAAACTTATCGGTATTCTTAGTAGCCGCAACTGCGGATAGTGTGCATATAAAGAGCACGGACAAAGCCGTTGCAATAAATCTTTTCATAATAAACCTCGTTAAATTGTTAAGTCGTAGTAGTGTCTGAAATGGGCTTTTATGGCGCAAGCCTCGCGCATTGGTATGCTAATGGGCGCAAGCCCACCATGCTTGGCGTTGCCAAGAAAAAGCTGTGACAGGTAGCTGAAAACTAGTCATAGTTTCTTTTAACACAATAAAAAGCGCAAGTCAAGAGGGAAAGTTAACAACACGTGACTATTATGTATAATAACCGTAACCCGAAATAATTCTATACAAACAAACCCGTTTTCTATATAATACCCCGATGAATTTTACCAACTTTGCTGATAAGCATATCGTCCTGCTAGACGGCGCAATGGGGACATCTATACAAGCACTTGGCTTGCCCGATACCGTGTGGAACAGCTATTACGGTAATAGCGAAATTCTCAACTTAACCGCTCCCGATGCTATAGTAGGTATCCATAAAGGCTACCTTGAGGCTGGGTGCAACGTTGTAGAAACTAATACGTTTGGTGCCAGTCGCTTGGTGCTAGCCGAGTTCGGACTAGCGGACAAACTAGCAGAAATCAACACCCACGCCATACGGCTCGCCCGCAAAGCCACTGATGGCATGGACAACAAGTTCGTTGCCCTATCGGTGGGACCATCTAGCAAGCTACCCACACTTGGACAAATATCATTTGACGACATGCACGCCGCATATATAGAGCAAATACGAGTTGCCCTAAATGCTGGCATAGATGTGATTATCATAGAGACCTGCCAAGATTTACTGCAGGTAAAATCAGCTGTGGTGGCGGCTATGCAGGCATGTAATGAACTTGTAAAAGATGTGCCGATTATGGTATCAGTCACTGTTGATGAGAGTGGCAAACTGCTGGTAGGCACTGATTTAACCTGTGTAGCAAAGACCCTTGCGGGCTATCCGCTCTTTAGTTTAGGCTTAAACTGTGGTTTTGGTCCCGATAAAATGATTGCGCCCCTTGCGGAACTTGCTAGCAACTGGGGCGGCAGGTTATCGCTGTCGGCTAATGCTGGCATTCCGATATCACAAAATGGCAAAGCAGTATATCCGCTAGCCGCACAGGAATTCGCCAACGAAAGTATGCAGCTAGTAAATAGACATAATCTATCTATAGTAGGTGGCTGTTGCGGAACCAACCATACACATATTAAATCATTGGCGACTGCACTTAGTAGCAGGCAAGCACCCGTTTATAAAAAGCAGAGCGGAGCGGGCTACATTTGTAGTGCATTCACGGCGACTACTATTAGGCAAGAGCCGTCGCCAGCATTCATCGGCGAGCGAGCAAGTGCAACAGGTAGCAAGGCGTTTAGAGAACGTTTAGTAGCTGGCGATATGGCGGCTATCTCTGCTATAGCGCGTGAGCAGGAGGACACCTCGCACGTGATAGACTTGTCTGTGGCTTACACTGGGCGCAACGAACTGACTGATATGGCAGAAATCACCACAATGCTGAACGGGGAGCTTACGCGCCCGCTAATGCTAGACTCTACCAACCCTGATGTGTTGGAAGTTGCCTTAAAACGTTGCACAGGCAAGCCGATTATCAACTCAGTAAATTATGAGGACGGCGGAGACAAACTGGCGCAGGTATTTGAGCTAGTGCACCGCTACCCCGCTGCTGTGGTAGGGCTGACGATAGATGAAAGCGGTATGGCACAGAACAAGGCTGACAAACTGGCGGTAGCCGAAAGAATACTAAAAGATTGGCTCGGGCATGGGTTTGCCCCGCAAGATTTGTTTATAGATTTCCTTACATTCTCAGTGGCATCAGGTGATGAATTGTCGCGTTTTGCCGCAGTTGAAACGCTTGGTGCGATTAGGGAGTTTAAGAGCCTGCATCCAGATGTGAATACAATACTTGGCGTCAGCAACATATCTTACGGGCTATCGCCAGTGGCGCGGGTGGTGCTGAACTCCGTCTTTTTAGACCATGCAATTAGGGCGGGG
>NZ_BAAIHG010000119.1:0-2004 GCF_054655775.1 Candidatus Termitispirillum reticulitermitis
CTGCTACCGGTTATTATGGCGGTGCTATCCTTAATGCTGGCACATTTACATTAAGTGGCAACGGCGCAAGCTTTGCAGGAAACACTGCTACCGGTTATTATGGCGGTGCTATCCTTAACTCTGGCTCTGGCACGTTTGAATTAAGTGGCAACGGCACAAGCTTTGTGGAGAACACTGTTTCTGGTTTTGGCGGTGCTATCTCTAATGGTGCTGTTCAAGGTGGCGCCACATTTACATTAAGTGGCGACAACACGAGTTTTGTGGGGAACACTGCTGGTGGTTATGGCGGTGCTATCTCTAATGGTACTGGTCAAGGTGTCAACACATTTACATTAAGTGGCGACAACACGAGCTTTGAGAGGAACACTGCTACTAGTAATGGCGGTGCTATCTATAATAGGAGCACATTTACGTTAAGCGGTGATGGCGCAAGTTTTTACAATAACACTGCTGATGCTACTGGCGGTGCTATCTTTAATACTGTTGGCACATTTACATTAAGTGGCTATGGCGCAAGCTTTGTGGGGAACACTGCTAGTACTAATGGCGGTGCTATCAGTAATGGTGGCGCATTTACATTAAGTGGCAACGGCACAAGCTTTGCAGGGAACACTGCTACTGTTGGCGGTGCTATCAATAATGGTGGCACGTTTGAATTAAGCGGCGACAACGCGAGCTTTACGGGGAACACTGCTAATGGTAGTCGTGGCGGTGCTATTTATAGTGGTGGAACATTTACATTAAGTGGCGACAATGCAAGTTTTACAGGGAACACTGCTACTAGTGGTGGCGGTGCTATTTATAGTACTGGCACATTTACATTAAGTGGCAACGGTGCAAGCTTTGAGGGGAACACTGCTAATGATGGTGGTGCTATTTATAATGCTGGCACATTTACATTAAGTGGCAACGGCGCAAGTTTTGCGGGGAACACTAGTGGTGCTATTTATAATACTAGCACGTTTACGCTAGGTGCGGGAGCAACTTTTAGCAACAACAGGGTTGAGACTGGGCTTGGCGGTGCTATTTATAATGCTACTACTGGTACGTTTACGCTAGGTGCGGGGGCAACTTTTAGCAATAACGTGGCTGGGAATGGGCTTGGTGGTGCTATTTTTAACGCGGGCAACTTTAACATAGACACTGGGACGACATCGGTTGACTTTTTAACGGCGAGCGATAGCATATTTAATGCTGGAAAGATGAGCTTTCTGGGGACAGGCACCGTTAATGCGGGTTCTACATCCTTAACGTCAACAATATCATTATTCCCCAACACGTTATTTTTAGGCAGAGCGAATCTTATTTTTGATAATGTATCGCTGAGCGATACGTCTATTTCTGCGACGGTTTGGGATGATGACGGGGTGATAAGGGTAGGGAACATATCAGCTAACCAATTTAATATTGTTAATAACGGCAATAAGAAGTTAAGGGTAATAGTAGATGCGCCGAGCACTCTGGCTGGTGGTGGTGCTACTGTTGTGAATATCTTTAGTGATGCGGATGGTGGTGCAGGTGGCTGGGATGCTTATCAGCAAGCGGGACGTATTGATAACAATCTTCTGTATGATATAACTGCTACGGGTTCGGATGGTTCTTATAGTGTATCAGCGAAGACAAGCGGCTTACCTGATGCGGCGAGTAGTGGCTGGTTGCAGGGTGGTTTTGCCGCTGGTTCTATGGGTAGCATTATATCAGAGCAGATTTATAGATTAGTTCAGTATGATGACACGTATGGTACGGGGGAACAAGCAATAAATGCCTTAGGTGGTACCGCTATTTCTAGCACCATAGCTGAAACTATGCAGACTACTATAGGTGGGATATTTGGTAGCATATCTAGTGGTTTGGGGAGTGGTGATTTCACTGGTTCGTTAGGGACGTTAGGTTCTGACAAGGCTAACGGGATAATTCCTGCGTCTTATAGTTCATTTATTGAGCCTCGTTATGAGCGTCGTAGCAGTTCTGTTTGGGTAGCGAGTAATATAAAGGGAGTTAAGA
>NZ_BAAIHG010000120.1:0-1999 GCF_054655775.1 Candidatus Termitispirillum reticulitermitis
TAATGCTGGCACCACGAATGTGGATAAGCAAACTTCTATAAATGGTTATTATAAATGTCCTGACCCGAAAAGTGACCCTGGTGGTTGCAGTTACGGCTTATG
This sequence comes from Candidatus Termitispirillum reticulitermitis, assembly GCF_054655775.1. NCBI lineage: Bacteria > Pseudomonadati > Deferribacterota > Deferribacteres > Deferribacterales > Termitispirillaceae (SeqCode) > Termitispirillum (SeqCode) > Candidatus Termitispirillum reticulitermitis. The sequence continues at coordinate 103 of NZ_BAAIHG010000120.1, forward strand.
GCAGATTAGCACCAGCAGTGCTAGAGATAAAAAAGGATACGGTTCAATGGATGCTTTCATAAAGAGCCTTGAAACCAATGCTAAAGATATATATGACGTTTTGGATAGTGCTGGTGGAGCTAAAGCCGCTAAAGCGGGAAAAGAGGAGTTTGTAAGGGCTTGGAAATATATAGCAGATACGGACACTAAAAGGTTTGAAGAGCTACAACAAGGGTTTGTTTATGAAAATAATTACCAAAAACCTTTAGGTTACATATCCGAAAATTATAAAGCTCTTGATATGAGCAATCCGATTATGCAAGATATTGTTTGGTCTATGGGTGTGCAACACATAGGGTCGCCAACGATAATAAAAAGGGCACTTGATAAAGTTGATTTGTCCAGTGCAACGACAGCAGAGATTGTTGTAAAGATGTATGACGAAAGGATTATTTATGTAAATAATGATTCGAAATTAACCACATCACTTGCCCGTAGTTTAACGAATAGGTTTGAAAGGGAGAAACGGGCTGCTTTGAATAAAGTAGATAAACAAGTGGTTTCAACCACAAGACAAGAGATATTGCTCACAGTAGGATTAGGAGGTGATTAAATGATATTTTTAAGTAAAGAAATGCCTTTGATATTCATAATAGTGCTATTGGTAGTCGCCATTTCTTGCGCTGATGCCGATAAATACGTAGTAATTCAACTTACCAGTGGAGGCTTTGAGTTGCCACGAGATTTGTGGGGCAACGACGACATTGTTTGCGGACACATTAGCTATACAAATAAAAAGGGGATACTCACATATCATAAAAATCAATGTTTAGAGGCAGTTATTGATGGACTGCAAGGAGCGATGAAATGGTCGGGGGACTACTTTACGAATGGTGTTCTCACCGACGATGGCGGATACGCTAGATTTATTTGTGTTCCATATATTTTCACAAAGAATGCTGGATTATCCGAAGACTATCTCATGGTTAAAACTGACAAGCTGATTTTAGAATCTAACGGTCGGATAGCGGGTAAATTTATAGATAGCGAAATCTCCGAATATACCATACTTCCGCTGGAGCAAGACCAACAGGAAGCTAGGGAACTGACGGACAAACTAAATGCAAGATTAAGTCATGGGCTTAGGGGGCTGATAGATGAAAAAAGTCCAGCACAAAAGCAAGTTGGCAAGCTGATTTATAAAACATCTTTCAAGTGCGATATGGATGGCAACAATCTATATCTAGTAGAAAAACTGATATGCACAGATGAGGAGCTTGCAAAGCTGGATTTGCAGTTGAATGAACTTTATAAAAAGGTTCTTAAAGCATATAACGCCAAGACAGAATATCTTAGTAAAATTAAGAAGTGGCAGGTAAGGTGGAACAATAACAAGCTAGACAAAAGAGATGTTAAGGTTTTGATAAATTCGTATAAGGAGCGTATAGCCTACTTTAATTGTTTGTTGAAAGACGGGAGCAATTATAACAGTTGTGAACCACTTGACAAATAGTGATGGCGAACTAACAAATGACTAAACATATTCAATCCCGAAGTGCTGTTTTTTCTGCTGACCACGCAGGTTTAGAGTTGCTAGTTGGCGGTAGTTTTGGTATGTCTAATGGTTCAAGTAGCTATCAGCAAACACAGATAAGCTCGCTTATGGGCACAGATTTTGTAGATATAGATTTATCTATGACAGGCTCAACGATAGCCAACAGGGATGAACATGGCAATGACAAGGGTAACCTTAATATAGTGGCTACCTCGTTAGAATGGGCTGATTTATTTGACTATGCAGAGAATAGTCGAACGGGCTTTAACCTGTCTATAGCTGACAGCACGACTATAGGATTAACAAACACGGGGAGTGATAAAGAGGGGATAACTAGAGCTACAATAGGTGAGGGAAATATTG
>NZ_BAAIHG010000121.1:0-1954 GCF_054655775.1 Candidatus Termitispirillum reticulitermitis
GCCAGCGGGTGTTATATTAGGGGCTTCAGTGACGGTTTCTACTGATTTGAATTTGCCAGCAGGGGCACTTGCAACAAGTGTTACTATCAATAGGTCTGCTGGCAGTTTTCCTGCATATTCAACGCCAGTTGCCAGCCTTTCGGGTGCGTCTCTAAATGTAACTCCAGCGGGCTTGCTTGCGAACGATGTTATCATAACCGCAGGTTCTACGCTTGCCAATGGAACAACATTAGGAACAACGCTCACTATCCCAGCTGGCTCCACTCTTGAGGCTGGCACTACACTAGTTAGACCCGCAGAGCAGGATACTACCTATATGTTGACTGCCATAGACTGGATTGCGGGGCAAAATATCTCATTCAATATCAGCGTGGATGGTGCTACTGGCTATAATATCAACTTAGACTTAAATACGTATCTAGGGCTAATGTATAGCAACAACTTGTTTCCTGTAGACGGTTCAGGTATGCCTTATATTGTGGACGTCAACCATTTTATGTCTATACTGGAGGAGCTAGTCAACGGTGAGCTAAACAGACAGTTGGGTACATCCACCGTAGAATACCTTGCTTTCAGGGCAGACCTTATGACGGTTGCGACTGGTGGTAGTCCTGCATCGTATGCGACACGTTGGCAAACGGCTATTTATAATGTGTCGGATAGGGATGTAAGTATAGTTGGCGTGTCTTCTGTTGCGAATTATGAGGGTAGTATTGCTGCTGCACTCGGCTTTACTAGTGCACAGCCAACTATTACGCACACCACCGAGATTATGAAATATCAGATGGCTCCTAATGAGCCAACTAGTGCCAATACCGGCGCGCTATTGCAGGAGAAGATGGAAAGCATATATTCAGGCGTCATATATGGCACGAATATGAGCTTTTCAACTGCGGGCATCAGCACTGGCACCTATAACATCCATTATGATGCTAGTATGATTGCGAGGCAGGCACGTCCTACCCAAGTAATAGGTGTTGACGTGAGTACACTGAGTATGCCTATGACAAGTAGCGGCGCAAACTTCACAAGCGCAGCCAATCTGTCTAATATACTAGATGCCACTACTACCGCTGCCATACAGGGGATTGTGACCATAAATGGCGTTCGCATAGACCTATCGCAATATTCACAATTGACGGCAAACGGGTTAATGGGTATTGTAAACGGCTCTAATGCTGGTGTTGTAATGACATACGACAGTGGCACAAACTCATTCTCTATGAAGAATAAAAATAATGGCTCATCTACAATAGATACTGGTGTTGCGAGCGATACCAGCAGGTTTTTTGAGGTGTTTGGGCTTACGGTGGTACAGGGGGCGTCTAAGGTGTTAGGTGCAGATTCTGGCACGCTAATCACATCATATAAAGTTGTTGAAGCAGGTTTTACGCTATCTGCCGCTATACAAACGGGAGTGTTTACCATAAACGATGTTCCAATCTACTTTGATTCGCTTGATACCATAGACGGGTTAATGGGCAAGATAAATAAGTCTGGTGCAAATGTGAACATATCTTATGACAGCGTAAGGGATAAGTTCGTTATCACGTCCACTAGTGGTGTTGACCGTATAAAATTCGGCAACGAAAATGACACCTCTACAATTCTAAGGATAATGGGTTTCTTGTCTAACCCTGTTGAGCCTACATATATGGGAACGGCGGGGACACAATCCATAATAGAAATCAATGGGCAGCGCTACCATCGTGATACAAATGAAATAGACGACGTAGTGGATGGTATGGAGATATCCCTTTCATCAATAGGCACTACGGCAATACATGTAACCGTTGATACAGAGCCTGCAATTAAGGCGATAGCTAGTTTTATTACGATGTATAACACCATCGTTAGCAAGATAAAGACTGAGGATATTAGCGAAAAAGAGCGCAGCGACTATATGACAGACCTTACCGAAGAGAAGAAGTCGCAGATGACTGCTGATGAAATC
>NZ_BAAIHG010000122.1:0-1889 GCF_054655775.1 Candidatus Termitispirillum reticulitermitis
CCTCTGACGTTGGGAAGAAGTTGAATATATGTATCTCGTTATGCTTTGTGGATTGATATAATATTTTAAGGTGAGGTGTTATCCAAATAGAGCTTAAAAACTTTGGTCCCATTGCTCAAGCTAGCTTGAATATAGCTAAGTTCACTTTCTTTGTGGGTGATAATGGTAGTGGCAAAAGCACTGTCGCTAAAGCTCTCTCTACGTTTATGTGGATGGAGAAATCGCTGGTTCGTGGGGATTATGATAAAAACTATTTTGAAAAAAGTAAATATTTTAAGACAGAGCTATTAAATTACCACAGGCTTGAGAATTATTTCACTGACAGTTCAGAACTTCATTATGAGGGGAGTGTTTACGCTTTTACCTATAAAAAAGGACGGCTATACATAGATAAACAAGAGAAAGCAATATCTGAATATGCGCTTCCGCAAATATTGTATGTGCCAGCTGAACGTAGTTTTGTCTCAAACGTGAATGATTTGAGCAAATGCAAACTTTCGGATGCCTTGTTAACTTTTGTGCAAGACTATGAATTGGCGCGAAAAACGTTGCTTAGTCCTCTTGAAATGCCCTTTAATAATATTGTGGTCGGCTATGATGAGAGTCGTGGCAGTGTTTATGTTGAGGACAAGAACAAAACGTATAGAATAGACTTGTCGGAGGCTTCTAGCGGTATTCAATCAGTGGCACCGCTACTTGTAATTTATAATGCTCTTATTGAGAAAATAATAGCCAAAAAAGGCTCTGATATGACACTAGATGAACTTAAACGTTTTAGCAAGGAAGCTGCCGCAATTGTATCCAACAACGGATTGTTGGAGATGCAAAAACGTGCGGCTATGTCAGAACTTGGGGGACGATTTAATAAAAAGGTGTTTATAGGCGTGATAGAAGAACCAGAACTAAATCTATATCCAAAGTCTCAACAAGACTTGCTCCAAAAACTTGTTGGATACACTAATAGCGTGGTTGGAAATAGGCTGGTAATAACAACACATAGCCCATATATAATTGATTACCTTACTTTATTGGTTGAGGCGGGCAACTTATATAAAGAATTAAATAGTTCTAGCAATAAGGATAAACTTCAGAAAAAATTACTAAAAATTGTTCCTCAAGGGGCATTTATTCCACTGAAAGAACTAGTTATTTACCAGTTTAGCAAGGGAACGACTAAAAAGCTTCCTTTGGTAGCAAATTTGCCAACATCAGATAACAAGCTAAACTTGGCTTTAGATAGCATAAATGAACAGTTTTATAAACTGTTAGATATTAGGCAGGAGATGTCCGTATGAGTTTTTTAGATGATGCAAAAATTATGACTGAAAAGGAATTTGGGCTTTGTGACTATGGTAAATCAACACAAAAACCCGCTTATACAGACACTAAAGTAGAGAATAAAGCTGACAAATGGCTTGCTATTGTAAATAATAGCCAAAAAGTAGAGGTCGGCTTTGTTGCCATTGACAATAATCCGCCTGTGCTTGAGGCGATGGGGTTTAAGGACGAAAAACGTTGCGATGCTCTATTGAAGTATGATAAAACCATTGTATTCGTTGAGCTTAAAGACGATAGGCATAAGGGCTGGGTGCGTAAAGCTACTGAACAGCTGGAAGGTACGATAAAACTATTTAGAAAAAATTCAGTAGCTAATCAGTTCATGACAATGAAAGCTTATGTGGCAAACCGTGCTCACCGAAATCCGACACAACGTAGTTATGTAGATAGAATAACAGGCTTTATGAAGAACTTTGGGTGTTATCTGTATGTAAAAGGGGATATAGAGATTTAGCTCTAAATATTGGTTATCGGGAGCAAATAATGTTAAAAACTGAAGCAGTTCGTTTAATAGAACAAACCTTTGAGGCGAGCTACGATGAAGGGCGGTT
>NZ_BAAIHG010000123.1:0-1857 GCF_054655775.1 Candidatus Termitispirillum reticulitermitis
TGGATAAAGAGTTTATAGATGCATACAAGACAGATGATTTATTGTATGATGGGATAATCGGCGAGGAAGAGTTTAAGGCTGTAAAGCCTAAAATCCTATGGATACTAAAAGAGGGAAGCAGTGGCGAAGGTGGTGGCGACTGGTCACTGCGCGAGTGGGAATACAATGGAGTTGCAGATGGAGATTACAAATATGGTCGCTGGAATAGCACGTATGGCAACATAATAAATGTTTCTTATGGACTAATCAATAAGGAATATGACTTTGAGAAGTTGCGCGCACCAAAAGAATTTGCTATTGGGGATAAGAATATCCTACGTAAGGTAGCAAAAATAAACGTTAAAAAGACCCCTGGCGATGCGACTTCTTCGCAAGGAATTATAAACGAGCATTATAACGATTACAAGGCTTTGCTTCACAAGCAGATAGAAAAGATTGCTCCCGATATTATTATCAACGCAAGCGGAGTGCGGGCACTTTTTGACGACCTTAAAACTAGTGGTGGGGAGAACGGGCAAGCTGTGGCGAAGTTTAAGGGTGGCATAATACTCAATGCATATCATCCCGCTTATATTCGTATGGAGGGTGGCTATGAGGCATACTTCAACGAGATTATTGAATTGGTTAAAATAGGGCAAAAACTATAAGCACCACCCCTTTTTATATAAACTAGCTATGAATATGGATTTTGACAACATAAATCGCCACCCTAAATTTTATTTGGGGTGGCGTTCCATTTACGTCCATTTTAGACGTATGTGCACGCTATGATAGCTCCATTAAACTTAAGGAGATGACTTATGAATGAAACTTACAAGGAAACTTTTGAGCGGGACGGGCTAAAGCTTGAGTTAGGGCTGGGTCGTAAGCTAATTCCACTAGTGCTAAACCCTGCCTTTCTTGGTCCTATGCGCCAAATACTGCAAAAGTCTATGCGCCAAAGACCGCAAAACTCTGCCATTCATCAGAGTCTTAGGGCTATGCGTCAAACTATATTTTCGGAAACGGGGTTTGTGTTGCCGCCTATCACGATTAAGGACAATCAAACGCTTGACCCACATACGTATGAAATCTTACTGAATGGCGTGAAGCTCGCAGAGGCTACAGTTCTGAATAAAGACCATGAGTCTATACTGCCACAGGATGCAATAGCAGAGCAACTCAGAAAAGTAATGATTGATAGGATAGCGGAAGTCTATGATTGGGCTGAACAAGGGAATGCGAAAGCACAATACTATGTCGGCAGTTGGCATGAAAACTTTACTACGGAAGAGCTTGGTTTAGGAGACTTGCAACAAAACTACAAGAAAGCCTTTGAATGGTTCACAAAAGCTGCCGAACAGGGTGTAGCAGACGCACAATATCGTTTGGGTGGCTTATACCATTATGGACAAGGGGTAGAACAGGACTACAAGAAAGCCTTTGAATGGTTCACAAAAGCTGCCGAACAGGGGGTAGTGCATGCTCAGTATGCCATAGGTGTCTTATACAAATATGGATATGGAGTAAAACAGGACTACAAGAAAACCTTTGAATGGTTCACAAAGGTAGCTGAACAGGGAGATGCAGGCGCACAAGATAGTTTAGGCTATCTTTATCAAAATGGACAGGGAGTAGAACAAGATTACAAGCAAGCCTTTGAGTGGTACACAAAAGCTGCCGAGCAAGAGGAAGCAAGCGCACAATTTAATTTAGGCTATCTTTATCAAAATGGACAGGGAGTAGAACAGGACTACAAGAAAGCCTTTGAATGGTTCACAAAGGCTGCCGAACAGGGATATGCAAGCGCACAAGATAGTTTAGGCAATCTTTATGAAAATGGACAAGGAGTAGAACAGGACTACAAGAAAGCCTTTG
>NZ_BAAIHG010000124.1:0-1835 GCF_054655775.1 Candidatus Termitispirillum reticulitermitis
GTCGTTATTAGCAGTTTCTTTATCATAGTTTTAGCCTCTTATTCCAATATTATGTATATTATAGCGGTTTCATTCCCGCCTATAACCGCTTTAACGGGGAACTTCTGCCCCTTTTTATCAAGATTGTAGCGAGGAATCATCATTTTTGGCTTGATAGTAATATCTATATCCCTATCGTCCCCCGTGTTGACAGGTCTGTCTTTAGGATACCAGCCTTTGAAGTTCAGTGGTGCTGACATGTCCTGCCCATTCAACAAGAGTCGCTTAAAGGTGATACGACTGCCTGCCACAAGCCGACACTCGCCACCAAAAGCCACAACGCTTTCTACTCCATCAATTACAAGCTCCACAGCATAGCCATTATTAGTGTTGCCATCTGAGTTAGCTTTGTTGGTGGGTGTAGCCCCATTAGTGCTACCAGCTGAGTTAGCGTTGCTGGCGAGTGCAGCCCCATTAGTGCTACCACCTGAGTTAGCGTTGCTGGTGGGTGCAGCCCCAGCTGGGGTTGTGCCAGATGTGCCACTTGCGCCAGTGGGCTTTAGAGCGTTTGCGTTGGTGATGATTAGGTGTTCGCGTTTATCTGCCATAGGTATAATGCGCTTCACTACTGGGCTATCAGGCGGAGCTGCAGCTACGAGTCTTTTTAGCTCTGCATTGATTTGATAAGCGTATTCATCTCTATGCCCAAGCCGAACAGAGTAAAAAAGTCCGTCTTTGAATAGATACAGCACAGACTCCAGCGGAATACCGTTTAAGTCAAGCCGCTCATTATTCAGCCGATAGGCTGATACCCCGTTCTTGTAGCCGTCTGCAGGGGTTAAGCCCGGTGTTTGAGCCGCCGAACTACCCCATGCAATACCCCTAAATCCGTCTGAATCGCTACCAGCAGCAAATGTTGCAGCCGACAGCGTCAACAGGATTATTATAAATGCGTTGCGCATATTAGAACAGCCCTATTATGGATTTCTTCTTATCAGTAGGCACTCGTTGTATAAGCGTCCCTGTTTTAAGCTTTTCAAGGTGTTGTTTCTTAGTAGTATTTACCTTGAGCCATGCACCAGTTGAGTTCACATAGTCAGAGACGCTCATTGTAAAAGGCATAGGTGTTATATGGCAGTATGTCTTGCCGGTTACAAAGTCAGTCTGTACCTTTAGTTCGTAAGGTCTAAATAGCATGTCAGACGAAAGCCCGCTACTTACACCCAACGTAACAAGAGCAACCTGTTTATTGCCCCGCAGCTCAACTATGTAAGTGCGCAAAGGGATAGCTTTAAGCGTTTCATCTCTCATAGCCGTGCTGACGATGTTTTTGACTGCAGAGTTTGCCAGTGCAATAACCGTATCGTCTGATATAGTCTCCCCGTTGCTATATGGGATGGCAACGCTTGTAGTCAATTTTGCACTATGCAGCTGCTCGCCCGTGTTCACGTTGATATAGTTAGCAGTGAGCACCAGCGAGACGTTATACTTGCAACCGCCCTCTTCGGCGCAGGCATCCCCAACTATCTTGCTATCCATCGCTTCTATGGAAGCTGTCATAAGGTAATCAGCACCCCTTGCTTGAGCAATATCAATGCTGTCTTTAAGCGTTTTAGAGTTTTCCTCGCTTGCGGGTAAGATGGTAAAGGTGTCCAGCGATGTTACCATCGTTTCCATATTCTCACGCAATGCTTGCAATATCTTATCGCTTGTATATAACGTTTTATTGCTGAAACCGTCTATTACAATTTTCGGCTTTTTTCCATCCGCTAAAGCATAAGTATCAGCGCATTCAGGGCTAACTTCATACCGCTCCGTTGGGTCATCAGCCAACATAGTAGGCTCTAGCTGACCGC
>NZ_BAAIHG010000125.1:0-1829 GCF_054655775.1 Candidatus Termitispirillum reticulitermitis
CTTGCAAGCACTAACAACAGCATCCATATCCCTGATGTTAGTGCTTGCAAGGGTGTGGATGTAGTCCACCACAATGTGGCGCAAGTCCCGCTGGCAAAGAACAAGCGGCTGTTTGAATCTGTGAATCTAGGCGGAATGAAAATATTATTAGAAGCGTGCAAGGTTAATAACGTTAAGAAACTTGTCTATACGTCCTCATCGGCGGTCTATGGCGTTCCGCAAAAGTTGCCTATCACAGATACAGACCCCGAGCCTTGCCCTAGAGAGGCTTATGGCACAGCTAAACTTGCTGCAGAAAGACTATGTCTAGAATATGTGAAAAGTGGGCTTGATGTCAGTATAGTACGTCCGCGCACTATACTGGGACACGGACGGCTAGGAATCTTCCAAATATTATTTGAATGGGCTAGCGAGGGGCGGAAGCTACCAGTTTTAGGGAACGGTGACAACATATTCCAGTTTGTTCATAGCGACGACTTGGCAGAAGTATGCATCAGGGCGGGCGAACGAGAAGGGCATTCAATCTATAACTGCGGAGCTGAAAATTACGGCTCTATGCGTGAGCTTTTACAGACGCTATGCAAACATGCCAAAACAGGGGCAAGTGTGCGCTCTCTGCCTATGAGCCTTGCCGTAATGGGAATGAAGCTAACAAGCAAATTAGGGCTATCCCCGCTAGGCAACTATCACTGGTTAATGTATGGGCGTTCGTTTTATTTTGATACATCTAAAATTAAGAGAGAGCTTGGCTACACAGCAAAATATTCTAACGATGAGATGATATGCGAAAGCTACGACTGGTATATAGCAAACAGAGACAGGATACATTACATTGGCGAGGGGGTAAGCACACACCGCTCCGCTGTGAAACAAGGGATACTAAATCTGGTAAAGTGGCTGTCTTAGTGTGGCTATAGCCACACTCCAATTTGTCTTAAGAAACATTAGGTTCAAGCCTAGTTTAGAGAAAATTTCTAGACTTAAACCTTTTTTCAAAACGCCATACCAATATTAGCCCCCAAAGATAATCCACCAACATTAAATTCTTCGCCATCAAATCCAGCTTTGATATTTATGTGTGTATCTGTATATCTAACCAGCAAACATGCTGTCAGGTGTTTGTAGTAAAAACGGATGCCAAACTCAGTGGCTGGACTTAAAACATAAATGGTAGAGGTATCAAAATCTGTATCCACAGAAAGCAATGTTATATTCATACCAACACCTGCATAAGTTTCAAGAAAACTAGGAGTTTCAAAAAACAGTCCCAAAATTATGCCTAAGGAGTCTCTTCCAAGAAACATTGCTGATATAGAAACTTCATTGACATCTATCTGATGTGGATTTATCCCGCTGTATTTAGAGTTGCGTACATTAAAACCAACCCCAAGCCTATGGTCTATATATTTTTGGTACTTAATGCCTAAAAAAAATCTATCGTCTAAATCAGTGCCGTTTAGTGCTACCCCATCCATATGCTCTATATCAAGCGAAAGATTCCAATGCCTATTACATTGTTTGTTTCTGTTAAAGGGGTCGTAGTAGTCTCTGGGAAACCTACATTCTTCGGCATGAACAATACCGTTTGCTAGTAGATATAAGAATACTAAAAAAATAATATTCAATATTTTGAACATTATTTATTCCCCGTGAATGCTGTGCCAACGGATATACCGATTGATGTTCCACCTAAATTGCCTTCATAAATATGCTTTGCTTTTAGTCCAATTGCAAATTCTTTAGCATAAAGGAATAAACCGTACTCCACTGCTCCGCCACTATTGTTGATATATTTTGTATCTTGACCATATTCACGAAATCTACCAAAA
>NZ_BAAIHG010000126.1:0-1794 GCF_054655775.1 Candidatus Termitispirillum reticulitermitis
ACTTAATGGATAACATTACAAATGGAACGGCAACGCCAGACGACTTAAAAAAAATATCAGCCTTAATAAGGGGAGCGGTTGCTAATATTATGTATGCTGATAGTAGTGAGGTTTTTACAGACGAGGATGGCAATAAGTATGCGATTATGGGGAAGCATGATAACAGCACAGGGATTGGGGCTGTGAATACCGCTAATGGTGCTGCAACTAATGCAAGAACGTTTTTAGAGACAGATGCACATGAAGCGGCACACAACTCTAGCAGGAATGAAGCAGTGGCTGGTAATGCTGCGAGTATGGAATTGGGGTATTATAATGTTGTGTCTTTTCTGTTAGGATATGATAGATTGCCTACTATCAGTGAAGGCGGGTTTGGAACAACTATGCAGGCTAACTGGAATGAAACCTATAATGCTAGCACTAGCACATTATTGGCAAGAGGCAACGATATTGCTGGTAATATGTTGCCTGAAAACCTTGACTACCTGCTACAAAAGATAAAACAAGGTAAAGATTGGATATACGTGGGCGTTGGTGGTGAAGATGGCAACGTGTATGATAACTTGAGCACTAAATATGAAGTTGGTGAAAAAGGCGGGGCTGGCACTGTTAGTGGAAGATGGAATAAGAAGACGAGCAAATGGGTTTGTCCTAGTGGCGACCCTGGTGGCTGTAGCTATGGTTCAAGTCAAATCAGCAGTGCTGGTAGGAAAAGCGGATTTGGCTCAATGCCTGAGTTTTTAGAACACCTTGAACAAAATAATTCAGACATATACAATAAATTGAAGGCTGCTGGTGGGGCTGAAGCCGCTAAAGCAGGCAATATTGCGTTTGTGAATGCTTGGCAAGAGTTGGCGAATACATATCCAGAATTTAAGGAATTACAAGAGGGATTTATTTATTGGCATAATTACCTCATTGCTCTCGATGTTGCTACAAAATATCTTGATATGAATACTCACTCTTCTGTGTTGAAAGATGTTATTCAGTCTATAGGTATACAACACTCAGAATACGGAGTACAAGAAATATTTAGCGACGCGAGTAAGGCTGTTAATTTTGCTACTGCAAGTGATGAGGCTATATTTGAGGCACTATATGAAAAACGCACCGCATATGCGCTCAGAAATGCGAAGGAATCGGAGCACAAGGGGCTAAATACGAGATATAAACGAGAGAGCAAGGAAGCTATAAAACTAGTAAAGAATGAGAATTTCGCAAAAATTATAAACCAAATAATGGCAGGAGTATATGACTGATGAAACATTTAGACAAAAAAATATTTATATTATGCGTGTTGGCTTTATCTTTAGCCAGTCTCGTTTGGGCTAGCGATAATAAGAACAACGACAAATATTTGGTTGTTAACCTTCAGTCTCGTGCTTATGCCCTGTCTGACTATAGAGGGAATATGGAGGTGGGGGGAGGTCATATCTACAGTGCTGAAGAAAAATCCTTTGCTACTGATGTGGAGAAGCAATTAAAAAACCGCGCTCATAGATATTCTAAAGAGCAATGTGTAGATGGCATTTATGACGCTTGGGAAGATTTGCTGGATTATCCTGGTGACGAATATATTGCGAACGGTGTTTATGCCAGTGATAGAGGATATGGTAGATTTGTTTGTGTTCCATACGTTTATGTAGAAAATTTCGGGGGTTTCTATCCTCATTTTGATATGATTGATAATATAACAAAATTTATTGATGCCTCAAAAGGGCTGATAGCTGAAAAGTTTGTGGATAGTGACAACTTTTCTTCTTATACGATATTTCCATTGGAGGAAGACCAACA
>NZ_BAAIHG010000127.1:0-1753 GCF_054655775.1 Candidatus Termitispirillum reticulitermitis
CGTAGCTGACAAGGTGCAAAACGCTGTTGATGAGCGCAAACGGCAGTTAGGGGAACTTAGCTTTAACGACGTCACCTATGCTGTTTATCAGATGTTGAACCAAGATGGCTTTGATAGTGCAGAGTATCTGTATTTCAGGCTAGACGGCAGACTGGAACATATATTTATAGATGAGTTTCAAGACACGTCTGATATTCAGTGGCAACTATTAAAGCCCTTAGTGGAGCAGGCTATGTCTGGTATAGGACAGCACGATAAGATGGGCAGTTTCTTCTGCGTAGGCGACCCCAAGCAGACCATATATAGGTTTCGTGGGAGCGACCCCGAACATTTTAGCAACGTTGTGGCGGAATATAGCACTAGGCAGATGATTGACGAGCATGAACTGGCGGATAACTACCGCAGTGACCCGCAGATTGTGGATTTCACAAACAAATTATTCTTAGAGGGACAGAATAACCTGTTATTGTCTAAAGATGTGAAGTTTGATTTTAATAAGCAAAGTGCTGTTAGCCCCAATAACGGCTACGTTGCCTTATACGCCGAAGGGGATAAAGGGGATAAAACCGCCGATGTGTTTGCTGCTAGATTCAAGCGACTTGAAAATATACTAAAAGAGTTGCAACAGGCTGGCTGGGCGTATAAAGACGTGGCTATTTTAGTGAAAAAGCGCAAGACTGGGGCAGACGTAAAGAATCTGCTTGCAGGCATTAAAATCGGTGCATCGTTAGCCTTTTCTGAAAAGTTAAGCGACTCCGCCCCATACATAGCCCTTGACAACCTATTAAGGTATATATCGTTAAATGATGAACTGGCACTTGCTAATTATCTATTTGCTGAGCCGAGCATAGCCCCCAGCGGCATTTTGGGCGATAAGTCGGTATATAACGCATTAAAAGGGGAGCTGGACAGCAGACTAGCGCGTTATAAAGAGAAACGACTGCCCATATACGACTATATTTTGCGGCTTGATGGCAAGTTTTCATTCTTTGAGCGTTTTGCCAACGACCCTAATCTAACTGCACTGATTGATATTATAGCTGTGAATTTGCCCTCACAAACTAACCCGCTTGCGTTTAGTCAGATGCTCAGCGACCTAGCAGCGGGAGCATCTGCAGCTAACTCTGGCAATGCTAACGAATTAACTATTATGACATTGCACGGCTCAAAGGGGCTGGAGTTCCCAGTGGTAATCTTATTTGATATTAACACGCCCTTTAAGAGGAGCAATCAAGATAAGTATTTCATATCAAAAACTCCGAAACTTATCCGTTGGCGCACTAAAAATACGGAAAGCTATTCGTCAGACGAGTATATTGTAGCCGCTGGCAGGGAGGATGCCCTGCGGGAGCTGGGTATATTGAATGAAACTTACGTTGCCGTGACTAGAGCAAAGCATATTCTATACTATATAGTTGGGTTGACGGAAAGAAAGGACGACAATATTGACAGACGTGTTAGCTCCGTATTTTTTACGGCTGACACTGCTAGCTATGCTCCGTTTATATTGGGCGAACTGCCCGCACCGCTCTCTGCTAACGAGGACACAGACGGCGAGCAGGTGGTGGACGAATACAACATTGCTCTGCCAAAGTTGCAAGATTTAGAGGAACAAAACATTGAAACGCCAGAAATGCTTGAAACGCCTGACATTGAGGAAAGCGAGCCAGCGGACGAAAAAGAATATGAGACGCAGGAGTATAGACGTTATGGGGAGTTTGTGCACTATGCGGTTTATCAGCTGTGTGCGTTC
>NZ_BAAIHG010000128.1:0-1729 GCF_054655775.1 Candidatus Termitispirillum reticulitermitis
GGAGAGCCGACCTTGCATCCAGAACTACTAAAAGTCTTTGAGATTATGAGAAACTTATTTCCTGTTTCAAGAATTAACTTACGGACTAATGGCGTCTCACTGTTATCTCAAGGTGATGAATTTTGGAACAGTGTAAAAAAACACCGCATAGATATATTGGCTACTAAATATCCAACTGTTGATTGGGCTGCAGTTGACGCTACGGCAGCTGAGCACGGAACAAAGATTATATATGGCAGTATGGGCGATGAACTAAATAAAACTAGCTGGCGACTAACGCGTGATTTCTCTGGGAGTGGCAACATACTCAACAACTTTATAAATTGCCCTACAAGCATATATAATATGGACTTGAAAGAGGGTAAGATATACTGTGGGGATATACACGGAACTATGACTGTCGCAAAACATTTTGGCATAGATGTGGAGCTTTGCGAAGACGACCGTTTGGATATATACAAAATAAGTAGCGTTCAGGAAATATATGATTTTGTTGCAAGACCATACCCGCATTGCAGATATTGTGCTATAGATAAACGTAAATCCACAGGGAAGTACATGCTCTCAAACAGAGAACTTGGCGAGTGGGTGGAGGAATAAGAACAGACTTGACTAATTTCTATTTTTATTATATTGTCGGTCTATGTCAGATACTGATACCAACAGAGAGTATAAGGATAGCGTATTTACAAAGCTATTCTCTGATAAAGAGAAGCTCATTGAGCTATATAATGCCATTGACGATGTTACCTATACGTTGTCAGATGGCATTATAATAAACACCCTAGAGAATGTTCTGTTTATGGGCAGACGAAACGATATATCATTTACTATAGCAGATAAGCTAGTTGTTTTAATGGAACATCAGTCAACTATCAACGATAATATGCCGTTGCGTTTTTTAGAATATATAGCTCGTTTATATGAGGGCATGGTTGACAACGATGCGGTATATAAGAGAAACAGGTTGACAATACCCCGTCCAGAGTTTATAGTGTTATATAATGGTGTTGCTCCACTAAAAGCAGATGATTACTATATAAAGCTATCTGAGATGTTTGCAAAAGACGAAACAAGAAAGGATACACATAACTTTTTAGAGTTAGAAGCGAGAGTGTTGAATGTTAATAAAGGACATAACAGAAAAGTATTAAAAGCAAGCGGGACACTTGGGGACTATGCGGAGTTTGTAGAGGTAGTTAGGCAGGAGACAAAGGGGATAGATAGCGAGGATAAGGTAGCTTTAGCTGGTGCAATGGAGCGGGCTATAAGGCTCTGTATAGAGCGGGGTATATTGAAAGACTTTTTATATAGACATTCGCGGGAGGTAATGAATATGGGTATGTTGACATCAGAGTTTGATATTAATGTAGCTAAAAAGGTATGGCGTGAAGAGGCGTTTGACGAGGGCATGCTAATAGGTATGCAGGAGGGCAAGCTAGAAGGCAAGCTTGAGGGCAAGTTTGAAACTGCTAAAAATTTTTTAGCACTAGGTATGCCCCTTGATTTTGTATCAAAGGGCACAGGGCTTTCACTTGCCAAGTTAAAAGAGCTACAGAACGACATAATTGTATAATACGGAGCTGCTAGCTAATAATAAATCAGTGGACTATTATAGCAAAAAAATATTGCACTTTTACGTATTTTAATGTATTACTATGCAATATGTTAGAAAAGTTATTCTCTATCACTGATGTCGGCATAATTCGCACTGTGCGAATACTTGGAA
>NZ_BAAIHG010000129.1:0-1688 GCF_054655775.1 Candidatus Termitispirillum reticulitermitis
ACTACCTCGCCCGTTTTCGGTCGCTGTCAACATAACGGCTGCAGAAAGTATCTCGTCCGTTTCTGTCGCCATTGTATCAACCTTCTCACGTGCGGAACGTTCTAGCTCTTTGTCTAGGTAGTCTTGCACTGCCTTGCGGTCGTTGGGGTCTAGATTTAATAGCGATTTCTGATGTAGTTCACCCTCGTTTAATATCTTGTTCTTGCTGGCGTGATGTCTTTCTAGTGCGTCCATATAGCCCTGATTGCGAAGTATGCGCCGACCTGTGAAGTAGTCCACAAACGAATACTTGTCGCTTAAATCGTTGACTTTGTCGCCAACCTTATCAAGCGCACCATAGACCTTATCGCCTACCTTGCTATTGGCTATTTTGTGAAGTGCCTTGCCACCTAACGTAACGCCTGCACCGCCGAGCGCACCAAGTATGACGTCCTCTAGGTCTTTTGTGCCGTCGTTGTTTATGTCGGCGTCAGAACCAAGCCCAGCACCTATCGCAGTGCGAGCTAACGTTGCACCAACCTGTGAGTGAACTGGACGACTAGCAACATTTATATTTTTTGTGTTGACTTCTTTGGTAGCGGGTGATACACTAGCTTTAGCACTGGTGGACTTCACGTCTTGGGGTTTGAGTGAATGGTTAATTTCAGTCACCATACCACTAGAGCCAACGGGCAATTGTAGCCCCGACAGCCTTAGACCAGTGGTATATTTTTTATCAAAATACAATAACGGATTTACACCCCTAGCATTGGCGTCCTTGAAAGTATCTTCAATAAATTTGAGTGCCTTATTTCTGCCATAGGTGCTTTTAACGATAATATTACCGCCGTCCTGTGCCACATCAAGAGCCGCTATGAATGGCTTGCCGTCCTTACCAGCGAACTTAAACATCATTACTATTGCGTTCTTGTCGGTCATAGAGGGCATTATCGCCAAAGGTTCATTTATATGTTTAGGTAAGTCCTTACAAAGCCTTGTCTATCCCCTTGAATAATACGCCGTTTCTTTCGGGAATGTCTGCCAATATGTCGGTGGCGCGAGAAACAGGCGAACCCGCACCTGCGATTTTAATAGTATAGGGGGCTTAAAGCCCCCCTTAATCAAAGCAAATGCAGGCGTGTTTTGTAGCTCCGCAAACGCTTGCCTCTCGGCTCGTTGCTCGTGAAGCTCACTAGCAAAATCACGCTTTCGCTATTTTGCTGTTCGTTTTAAGTGCGACTTGCGAAGCTCGGAGCACGTCAAAATATGCCTGTTTTTGCATTCAAAGTTTTATGCTGCTTTAACTACATACATTTTGCCGTCAAACGCAATTTCTAGTCCTGACTCTTCGTATAGTTTTTTTTCGTAGGCTAGCACGCTTTCGCGTGGGAATCGCAAGGTTTTTTCGTTTGGTTTAATGCCCGACTATCTCGCCGTTGTCAGCCCAGCGATAGACTGTTCTGCGGCTCACGTTGAAGTATTCCGCCACCTCGTCAGGACGCAAATAACGCTTATCTGGTAGTGTTTGCATTTTTTTACTCCCATCCATGTTCTATTTGAACTTCGGAAGCTGCCTCCAGTGCTGTCATTAAATCCATTGCTCCAAGTGTCTTAAAGACTTCGCCGTTTGCTAAATCTATTTTTATTATAACCTCGTCATATACCTCATACCTAAATGGTCATTGCCATTTGAGTATGAGGTATATGAC
>NZ_BAAIHG010000130.1:0-1664 GCF_054655775.1 Candidatus Termitispirillum reticulitermitis
GCAACGTTAGGAGTTTCATCGCCAGACGAGTTGACCATGACACTATTAGTATTAGCCTTGCCAACCTTCTTTTTGCTCGAAACTGGTTTATTTACAGCCAATGACACCGACTGCGGAGGCAACAATAAATCTAGTAACCGCTCCTCAACATTGCTTGCCAAACCATCGGATACTGAATTGTTCATCTCCTCACGCACCAGCGAGATAGACGTTTCCGTAAGGTCGCGTATCATTGACTCTACATCGCGCCCAACATAACCCACCTCAGTGAACTTGCTAGCCTCAACCTTTATAAACGGCGACCCCGTGAGTTTTGCCAGCCTGCGGGCAACCTCTGTCTTGCCGACACCCGTAGCACCTATCATTATGATATTTTTAGGGGTTACTTCGTCTTGTAGCTTTTCAGCAAGCTGCAATCTGCGCCATCTGTTGCGGAGAGATATTGCCACAGCTTTCTTTGCTGCATTTTGACCGATGATATATTTATCAAGCTCGGCTACTACCTGTCTTGGCGTTAGATTATTCACTGATTACCTCTATTTTTATACTATGGTTGGTGTATATGCATATATCAGCCGCTATGTTTAGTGCCTTTTCAGCAATCTGTTCAGCTGACATTTTGGTGTTCTCAAGCAATGCCTTTGCCGCAGCATGGGCATAAGAACCGCCAGAGCCTATAGCGATAATACCCTCATCAGGCTCTATAACATCGCCCGTGCCTGATAGCAAAAAGATTTGCTTGGCATCTGCCACTAGCATTACCGCTTCTAGGTGGCGTAGATACCTATCGGTGCGCCAGTCTTTAGCTAAAGCAAGCACAGAACGGAACAATATATTGCCGTGCTCTTGCAGTTTAGTCTCAAAGCGGTCTAGCAAAGCAAAAGCATCTGCGGCACTGCCTGCAAAGCCTGCCATAATCTTCCCATCAGCTAGTAGTCTAACCTTGCGGGCGTTTCCCTTCATAACAGTATTGCCTAGCGTGACCTGCCCGTCAGCTGCCATAGCTGTGATTCCGCCACGCTTAACGGCAATAACTGTGGTAGATAAAGATTTTTCCATGACTGGGAATAATACACCAACATAAGCAAAAAGACAAGAGTTAAACTAAATAATTTGCCCCTAGCAAAACATGCTAATTTCATTTACAATTCGCCTATGTTCACATTGATTGACGGACAGGCTGTTGCAGCTAATATTAAAACGACCATTGCCGAAAAGCTCGCTACCTATAAACTCAAAAATGGTAGCGTGCCCACGCTGGCGGTCTTTATTGTAGGGGATAATCCCGCCAGCAAAGTATACGTTGCTGGCAAAGAGCGAGCAACTGAGCTTGTCGGTATCCGTTCTATTGTAGAACGTCTGCCTCAAGACACCACAGAAGCACAGCTAATAGCAAAAATAGCTGAACATAACGCCGATGACAGCATTCATGGCATACTGGTGCAGCTACCGCTACCAACACACATTGACGCAATGCGTGTAACTATAGCAATAGCACCCGAAAAGGACGTGGACGGATTTCATCCTGTCAACGTCGGGCTATTGAGTATAGGCACACCGCAGTTTATCCCATGTACCCCCTATGGCATAATGAAGCTGTTAGAAACCTATAATATAAACCCCGCAGGAAAGTTAGCGGTCATTGTTGGGCGCAGCAACATAGT
>NZ_BAAIHG010000131.1:0-1663 GCF_054655775.1 Candidatus Termitispirillum reticulitermitis
CGTTAATATTAGTGCCATTGGGTTTGTCATTTATTACTATCACATCTGCGCCCAGTTCTTCAATAGCCAGCGGAGCAACCTTATATGTCGCCCCATTAGCGCAGTCAACTACTATCTTTAAGCCTTTTAAGTCTAAATTGGTGCTGAATGTTGATTTAGCAAATTCAATATATCGTCCGACAGCTGTCTCTATGCGAGTAGCCTTGCCTACTCTATCCATACTGCTAGAAACGCCGGTGTCTATCATCTGTTCTAGTTCTAGCTCTACCTCATCGGGCAGTTTATAACCAGAGGCATCAAAAAACTTGATTCCGTTATCGTAATACGGATTATGCGAGGCGGAGATTACCGTGCCCGCAGCCGCACGGATACTACGTGTCATAAATGCTATGGCTGGGGTCGGCAGAGCACCTACCAGCACTGCATCCACACCCTGTGAGCAGATACCAGACGCAAGTGCAAACTCAAACATATAGCACGATAGTCTAGTATCTTTGCCAATGACTATTTGACGCGGATATGGCGTGCTATCGGCAATTTTACGTCCTATAGCTTGCCCCAGTTTCAGGGCAAAATCAGCCGTCATAGGTGCTTCATTCGCCCTGCCACGCACGCCATCGGTGCCGAAATATTTTCTCATAATGAACCTAGCGCAACAATTCGCCGAGCGTTACATACGCCCACAAGACAACGCTTATAAGAGTGCTGACTAATAGCAACAACTTATCATTCATCAGCTTTTACCACATCAGGCTCAGGGGCGTCTGTTGTTTCTATCGCCAACAACTTTTTCAGCATATTCTTTAACGATTCAGCATTCAGGTCTGTGTGGACTACCCCATCTGCCACTACCGATATAATACCGCGTTCCTCGCTCACCACGATGGTTACGGCATCCGTCTCTTCTGTAATGCCGATTGCGGCTCTATGCCGTGTGCCAAACGAGCTAGGTATATCGCGCCGTTTGGTTAACGGCAGGACGCAGCCAGCATAAGACAGGCGCGAATCGCTTATAATAACCGCTCCATCGTGAAGCGGAGTGTATGGCACGAATATGCTGACTAGCAGGTCGCTTGTGATGATACTATCTAGGTGTTTGCCGAGCGTCACGACAGGCTCTACGTCGTCTTTACGTTCAATGATGATTAACGCACCGATTTGGCGGTCAGCCAGCACTATTGCCGCTTTAACGATTTCGTCTGTTATTTCAATTGTAGCTTTCTTGCTCCTAAAAAATATGCTAGTTTCGCCGAGCGTCGCCAGTGCGCGTCTAAGCTCTGGCTGGAAGATTACTACGATGATAACTATTAAATAACCTGTAAAGTTAGACAGTAGCCAGCTGGTTGTTTTAAGCCCAAAATAGCGGGAAACCATAAGCAACAGCACAATAAAAGCCATAGCCATCATCATAGGCATAGCACTGGTGCCGCGCAACATCTGTAACGCTTTATAGACGATAATGGAGATGATGAGGATGTCAAGAATATCAAACACCTTGACCGATAACAGAATATTATGTGCTAACTCAAACATAAGATAGATATTTTCATTTTTTACGGCTACTGTCAAGACAATAACTAACAGATTTTTAATAGCTTTTTAACGAATACTCAAAGGTAGCCTCAATCCGCAAGATTCTAACATTTTCTTATCCGTTAATATT
>NZ_BAAIHG010000132.1:0-1659 GCF_054655775.1 Candidatus Termitispirillum reticulitermitis
CGGGCAACTGCTTTTCTGCGTGTGCATACCCCCCAGTTAGGGCGACCAGTGTCGCAAACTATAACATAATCAACCTGCTGTGCAAGCTCTCTTGCAATTTCTAGCTCTTGCGGAGCGGCAGTTTCCTCTTCGGCATCAAAAAACACAACCAATTCAGAATAAGTCTCGCTATTCAATCTCTTCATAGCATCAACTAAGTATAACATCTGAACGACAGATGCCTTACAATCGCCGACGCCCGCTCCGTAAGCTAGGTTTGTATCTCTATCAAGCTTAAACAAGCGTTTGCCACCCTCTGTCCCCATAACGGTGTCCGTATGGACTACTAATAGGACGCGTTTCCATAAACTTGCTACCCAGCTCACCGCCGACCCCGATACCCTGACGGGGAACTTCCTGCGCTCGCACGGCATAATAGACCATGGGCAGTTCATACCAGAAAATTCTGTTAATATCGCGATGTGCACCACCACAAACGACAAGTTTAATATTATTCCCGATAATGCAAAACTAAAGGTTGAGGTGCGTTGCTATGAGATGAGCGAACAAAAACGCATAGATGAGGAAATACGGGAAATTTGCAAGACACCTACTCTAAAACACGCTAAAATATCTGTAGAGGGCGGGATTAACAAGCCATCTATGGAGAAAGATGCGCGGGCGGCAAAGTTATTTGAACTCTATAAAGATGCAGTGAGGACTGCATATAACGCTGATGCTACAGAGTGGACGGCTGGCGGGTTGACTGTGGCTAACATTACAAGTGAGTATAAGCCGACCATTGACGCACTAGGCGTTGATATTGACCCAGAACTTGAACACTCTATAAAGGAAGCTGTGGATGTGAGCACTTTTGTTCCACGCACTGTTGCTCTAGTTTTAATGCTTGGCAAGGTAGATGAAGTTTTGCAATAAACTTTTAGCGGTATTACTGCTGTTAATGCTGGTAGCTTGTTCTAGCGGAAAGCCTCATGGAGGAAGCAGACCGTTAGTTGTAGTTACCACTGGCGTAATAGCCGATATTGTGGAGCATATTGGCGGTGATTTCGTTGAGATAAAGACACTTATAGTCGCAGGCTCCGACCCACATTCCTACAAAGCAAATGAGAATGACGTAATTGATATTGCTAGAGCGATGGTAACCTTTTATAACGGCTTGCAGCTAGAGGGCGCATTTGGACATATAATTGAGCGAGCAAGTAGCACTATACCAGTGTATGCGGTGTGTGAGTATATCCCCAGCAATAAGCTGATAGAAGTCAAAAAGGGAGTTTATGACCCCCATGTATGGCTTGACCCGCAGTTGTGGATTTTAGCTGTGAATCGCGTGGCTGATGGTCTTGTTGAGACAGACCCGGCTAATGCGGTTTATTACAGACGCAATGAAGACGCTTACATAGAACAGATAATTGCGGTGAACGACTCTATTAAAAGCCGGTTAGATACTGTTCCGCCTGAAAAACGCGTAATTGTATCGGCGCATAACGCATTTAGCATGTCTATGTAAGTTTTAGCAACGTCTTCGTGCTTGCCGAGCGAGTCAGAGTAGAGCACAAGTCTAGTTTCAATGTTAATGTTGCTATCCATAGATGTAGCTAACATCTCTAATGAGCGGGTGGAAACATAAGCTTCTGTAAATATATTATAAACACCCATATC
>NZ_BAAIHG010000133.1:0-1653 GCF_054655775.1 Candidatus Termitispirillum reticulitermitis
AATAGCAGAGCTAGCGATGGTGCTAATGGTAAAAAATTCCACGAGTAAGCAGTATTTTCAACACAAAAATTAGAATAAGCCAAAAAATAGATAAGCAAAGACATTGTTATGGAGATACACAATAGTAGTGTAGGTGTCTTTATCGGCGTAGTGGCATTATCAATGCTAAATTTTAGTTTAGGATGAGTAAATAGTTTAATATTTTTATAGCGCAATATGGCAAAAACAAGAACTAGCAGGCAAAGCCAAAGCAAGCTCCCGCCAAATTCATCGTTAGTCATAGTCAAGGCTTGAAATAATATGTTAAAATATATTTCTATGTTTTTATCAGTTATCTGCCCCATAGCAGAAAAGGGGTGTATAACAACAATTAGGTATATGGCAAGCCCCGCTACTATAGCGGTAGCACACTTAGCAATTTCCGTGAACTGCTTATGCCTAAATAGCCATATAACAGGCACAACGGATAGTGGAGCAAGCCATATAGAGAAAAAGTTATATGCATCAAAACCGAGAAATACTGACAGAGTAAGCAACACGTAAAATTTTCTAGTTAGTTTTGGTTTTTCTAATATACCCAAAGTCAAATACACTGACAATGTAAAAAAGAATGTCGCTATAGCATAAGAGCGTGCAAATATCGGCGTATATAGTCCAGCAGCACTGAAACCATAAAATATAAGCGGAAGCAGGGCTAGTCTGCCGGGCAGGAAACGTCTTGATATAATGTATATTAGAATACAGGTGCCTATATAGTAAGGCATGTTCAATAGCACTCCAATCCAAAAACTAAACGTATTTGGAAACAACATTGAAACTAGATGCAACTGAATGTAGTGTGTCGGGGAATGCAGTGAGTATCTAGCTCTCAGCTTATTCAAATGAGCTAGTCCTTCTTCTGGTTGTGCAGTCACAGCGTTAAAGATATGCTGCTTTGAGTACCAGACTCCTTCATTAATCTGTGTTCTGAGTATTGTTTCAGCATCGGCATTATTGGCGGCTATAATGCTCTCCAGCTCTTCACCTAAATTATCTTTAGCTTGCGTTCTATAATAACTTATAGGTAGCAGTTGAAGCGCAACTATCAATACAAATAATGCCCAGTTTCTAGCTAAGAACCAGTTATGAAGTCCCTTATACACACAACACCAAACCACTAGCACAGCGAAAAGTGCAAGTGCAACAAATGGTGTAATAAACTTATTGGGCAATACTGGGTATTTACTTAAATATACTCGTTCCAATTCCATAGAGATGACAGGTTTATTAGTCCAGAGAGTTACCTTAAAGTGTGCGGGGATGCCACCCCTAATGATTTTTGATGAGTTAAAACCGTCCTTTATTTCGTCAAATGTTCGCTCTACCACTACTCCTGACTTATCAACAAACGATACCAGCGTAGCTTTATACGCATAATGGGTATTGTTGAGTCTAGATATAAGTAATGACACACGTTTGTAGTCTTTTGTTGCCCTGTCACTTAAATCAATAGATACACTAGCCTTACCAGCCACATCACTGCGCAAAACGTTCCTGTCAACACCAACTATGCTGAAGTTGTCTAGGTTGCTGTATAGTTCTTTCTGTGATATTTCTAAATGTTTCTGCCATTTCAGGGGCACCGCATCTGTCCTGCCTACATAGACGAATGAC
>NZ_BAAIHG010000134.1:0-1646 GCF_054655775.1 Candidatus Termitispirillum reticulitermitis
GGCACATCTTACACTAAATCATCAATATATACAAGAAAATTGCTCACCCTGCAATAAAATAAAAACCTTCATCATCACAACTGGCTTTAACACCAGAATTTAACACCCCTTTCAGTTCGTCCCCATTTGCCAAATCAAGCCTGCTATAGGCAATCCCCATCATTACACTCCTGTCATGCAAGATGAGTTCGCTATTATTACCTATATGTAACTGCCCCGCAGCTGGCGCAACACCTATACTGCCAGCTTTATGGATGGCATACTCTGCAGGCAAATACGCCGTCTGTGCAATGCTGGCTGCTGTGCCATATAGCGTAGCAAAGCGAACACCCTTAGTAGCACATAGCCTAGCAAACTCTAATGATAACCCTTTATCAGGTGCACCGCTGGTAGTATATGCGAGCAACGTTAAGGTGGACTGCAGCCAGCTACCATCAAAATTTAGCTCGGAAAGTCGTCTATATATATTCCTATCCCCGCAAAATATAGTCGCTCCGCACTGCCTAACAGCCTGCACAATTTTGGGAGCAACTGGAGCAACCGGAGCTACCATAGCGAGCCGTTCAATACGCCTATAACCAAACACGCCCGCAACCGATATAGCTACAATTAAAAATGTTACAATAATAGCAGGCACAACGCGACTGTAGGTGAACAGCGAATTAGATTTACCTATAATATTCATACTTTTGATAGCACTGGTTATATAGTCATTTTTAATAGTTTTAGAATTATTCATATGGGCAACTAGCAAGACGCGCTCCATTAACACATTGATTCGCCATGTGTTGCCACCTGTAGAATAGCATATCTTTTTAGCCTGAGTTTTTGATATCGCCAGATGCTTGCCTCCCGCAGCTTCCAGTGTATAATTTACATACGATAGCACGTCATCAGGGGTGAACGCTTTAAGTGTTGATTTAAGCAGTATTTTCTGCTTCAATGCATCCAGTTGCGAGCTACTGCTCAGCTTATTCACTAGACTAGGCTGCCCCACAAGAACTATCTTTAAGAGCTTTTTCATATTCGTTTCTATATTTGATATGATTCTTACCACTTCTAATGTAGCACTTGGCACGTTTTGCGCCTCGTCAATAATGATTAACACCTTCTTTCCACGCTTATACTGCTCCAGCAAGAAGTCGCACAAACGCTCATATAAAGCGTTGTCAGACATATTGCTGTCAACGGACACGTTAAAGCATTCTAACACCGTCCTAAAAAAATTATCAGGCTGCAAATATGGAAACATAATATATGCATGAACTACATCCTGCGACAGTTCGCCTATAAACTTGCGCAACACAATGCTCTTGCCTGCGCCGGGTTCGCCCATCAGCAACGCAAACTCATCGTCAGACATGAGTAGGTAGGTAAGCATAGTAAGTGCTTCCTGATGAGTTTTAGACGGAAAGTAAAAATCCGTGTCGGAAACACGCTTAAAGGGACTCTCAATAAATTCAAAAAAATCGTTATATGATTCCATTACTCTCCCTACATAGGCACTAGACACACGGTTGGCACATCTTACACTAAATCATCAATATATACAAGAAAATTGCTCACCCTGCAATAAAATAAAAACCTTCATCATCACAACTGGCTTTAACACCAGAATTTAACACCCCTTTCAGTTCGTCCCCATT
>NZ_BAAIHG010000135.1:0-1646 GCF_054655775.1 Candidatus Termitispirillum reticulitermitis
ACAACTTGAACCTTAACACCTAACTTCTTCGCAACGGCGCGCGCAAGCTCAATATCTACGCCCTCATATACGCCACCAGTAGCCACGTATTCAAACGGCGGATATGAAGTGCCCGTTAGAACGATAAGTTGAAAAAAGATGATAAGCGCATATTCAGGTTCCAGAGCGTGGTTGAAGCTGGCACTGCCATTGCGACAGGCAGAGATAAACTTGGTGCGCTGGTTGCCGATGAGCTACCTGCAAAGGCAGTCGTTGCCAATAGTAAGGGGAAGTTGAAATTATTTGAAGGCTTTACCTATAAAGATGATGTGGCTGTTGCCGTTAAAAAGGGCAATAAAGAACTGCTTAGCTACATCAACGCTACTATTAAAGAGCTGACTGCTAAAAATAAGGGTGGCAAAAGCCAAGTTGAAGCGTGGGTTGAGTTCCACATGAAGGCAGCTACAAAAAATAAATAGCTTGTTATCTACATACGGGACAGTAAAATCAACAACCGCTTTACGTTCATCAGTTATTGACAGAGACGCTGCTATGAAATCACCTTTACCAGAATTAAGTGCTTCTATCAGCGTGCGAAATGGCAGAGGGACAACTTGAACCTTAACACCTAACTTCTTCGCAACGGCGCGCGCAAGCTCAATATCTACGCCCTCATATACGCCACCAGTAGCCACGTATTCAAACGGCGGATATGAAGTGCCCGTTAGAACGATAATCTCACCCCGTTTCTTAATCTCTTGAATGCTTGCGGCAAACAACAGGCTCGCTGAAAACAGCGATACGAATAACACCATAGACACAATAGACAAGATTTTTTTCATAATAACCCTCCAAAAATAAAAATTAGGGGTATTTATACCACAACTTCATATTGAGTGCAAGAGCAAGCACTTAGCCCTTTCAATTTGCTCACGGACGCGCTCCGATGCCGTTCCACCGAACGATTTACGTCCATCAACACAAGCTTGCAGAGAGATAACTGCATAAATATCATTACCTATAGAGCTATTAAATATGTGAAACTCTTCAAGCGTTAATGTCTCTAGCGTTTTATTCTGTTTTATGCAATATTGAACAGCTCGCCCCGTTATGCTGTGCGCCTCACGAAATGGAATGCCTTTGCGTGCCAGATAATCTGCCATGTCTGTAGCATTAGAGAACCCCCTTGCAGTAGCTTTCAACATATTGCCAGCATTTATGCTCATCTTTACCAGCATTGGTGCAAGTATTCGCAAGGTGCTTTGCAACGTGTCCATTGAATCATAAACCTGTTCTTTGTCTTCGCTCATATCGGTATTATATGCAAGCGGTGTTCCTTTCATTATGGTAAGCACCGCCATTAGGTTGCCGAACATTCTGCCTGTTTTGCCACGCACCTTCTCTGCTATGTCAGGGTTCTTCTTCTGTGGCATAATGCTTGAACCAGTGCAGAAATCATCAGACAATTCTATAAATTTCATATCTTGGCTTGCAAATAGCACAAGCTCTTCGGCAAGCCTTGAAAGATGCATAAACTCTATCGCACTAGACGCGTTAAACTCCACCATATAGTCGCGGGCACTCACAGAATCAATACTGTTTTCCGTAGGCTTATCAAAACCCAACTCTGTTGCCGTCTGAAATCTATCTATAGGAAATGTTGTTCC
>NZ_BAAIHG010000136.1:0-1644 GCF_054655775.1 Candidatus Termitispirillum reticulitermitis
ACAAGTAATGCCTTTATGCGTTTTACCTTGACTACCCCCTCAGGGATAAACTTCTGCCCGCTAAAACCCGGATTAACCGTCATTACCAGCACAATATCAGCTAAATGTGCCACCTCGCTGATAGACGTAATAGGTGTGGCAGGGTTCAGTGCAACACCCGCTTTAATACCGCGCTTGCTAATTTCGCCAAGTGTTCTGTGCAGGTGCAGGCAAGCCTCCGCATGGACGGTGATTATATCGGCACCCGCATCAGCAAAGTTTGCTATGTATTTATCAGGTTCGGCAGGTACCGGGTGTGTGGGATATGTGGACTTTTTTATCATTTGGATATATTATTTCATTCGGCAGTCTAGTTTCTTTCACGTTGTTTTTATGGGCGGCGCAGCGTGTTGGTGGGCAGCGGGCGGGGATATTATCGTGTGCAGAGCCGCTGGCAGCGGCAGTGTTTTCGGTATTGTTTCTGAATATGCACTTCACTGCAATGGACTGGTTCGGCACTGCGTTGATAGTGTCAGCTGTAGTTGAACAATCAAGGCGATAAAGACTGCTTGCTATATGTTTGACAAATTTTATGTATGCGTATATAATGCGTAGCATTATTGTAAAAGGATGTGTAATAAATGGCTGACAACGTAAGCAATGAGAATACAGGCACTATCGTTCCTGTAACCCTAGAAGACACATTAAAAACCAGCTATCTTGACTATGCTATGAGCGTTATTGTTGGGCGCGCTCTGCCAGACGTGCGAGACGGATTGAAACCTGTTCACAGGCGGGCTTTATTTGTAATGCATGAGCAAGGGCTTGATTACAATAAACCGACTCGCAAATCCGCTCGCATAGTCGGCGATGTTATCGGTAAATATCATCCACACGGCGATGTGGCTGTTTATGATACGCTTGTGCGTATGGCGCAGACGTTCTCACTGAGATATACATTGGTTGATGGACAGGGCAACTTCGGCTCTGTAGATGGAGATGCTCCAGCTGCGATGCGTTATACCGAAGTGCGCATGCGTCGTATCACGAGCGAGTTGTTGGCAGACCTTAATGAAGACACCGTTGACTTCGCCCCCAACTACGATGGCACATTAGAAGAACCTGTCGTATTTCCTACGAAGATTCCAAACTTATTGATAAATGGCTCCAGTGGGATTGCGGTTGGTATGGCAACTAATGTTCCTCCACACAATCTCACGGAGATAATGAAAGCGATTATATATAAGATAGATAATCCCAATGCGCCTGAAGAGGCTATATTCAAAATCGTTCAAGGACCAGACTTCCCCACTAAGGGGCTTATACTGGGCAGGGATGAGATTATAAAGGCGTTTAAGACTGGCAGAGGCTCTATACATATGCGTTCACGCGTAGAAGTGGAGCAGATGAAGGGGGATAGAGAGCAGATTATCGTGACGGAGCTGCCCTATCAAGTGAATAAAGCTGAGTTGATTATAAAAATTGCAGCACTTGTGCGTGATAAGATTATTACTGGTATATCTGATTTGCGCGATGAGTCTGATGAAAATATTCGTGTAGTTATAGAGCTGAAGCGTGGCGAAATTGCTGATGTGGTGCTGAACCAACTATATAAACATACCCCGATGGATACATCATTCGGTGTCAATATGGTGGTGCTGATAG
>NZ_BAAIHG010000137.1:0-1605 GCF_054655775.1 Candidatus Termitispirillum reticulitermitis
TCTGCATGGATTGACGCGCACGTTAGTCAATAATATGGTAGTAGGTGTGACAACTGGTTTTACCAAGTCCGCCTAGAACTGTGGATAAATTTTTATTATTTACATATACACGTCTGCCCGGCTTTGAAATGCGTTTCAGACCGCGAATTACAGAATCGCCAGCTTCAGTGTATTTAAGCACAACCACAATCTCCTTGTGAACGCCTTCATTAGCAACCCTAAAGCTCCTAACATAGCCCTCATCGTTAAGAATTTTAGCCAGTTTCTCTTTCATGGCGGAATAAGGTATTGAAACATCAGTATGCTTTACCATCAAAGCATTGCGTATCCGTGTCAACATATCTGCTATATTATCAGTTGAATTCATAATTTATCCCCTTGCCTCCATCTCACCAGCTAGACTTACGCACACCAGGTATCTCACCTGCAAGTGCCAGTTTCCTGAAACACATACGGCACATATTGAAGCGTCTAATATACGCCCTCGGTCTGCCGCACAGCGGACAACGGTTCTTAACACGCACTTTGAATTTCTTCTTCTTAAATGCACTGTTATACTTAGCTGTAGTTGCCACTCTAGCCCTCCTTTCCTTCTGCAAACGGCATACCGAGTGCACGTAACAACTCTCTGCCCTCTTCATCGGTCTTAGCACTGGTGGTGAATATAACATCCAGCCCGCGCACCTTATCTATCTTGTCGTAATCTATTTCAGGGAATACTATCTGTTCTTTTATGCCCAACGCATAGTTGCCCCTGCCGTCAAACGAGTTCGGGTTGGTGCCACGAAAGACGCGCACCCGAGCAAGTGCTATGTCAAACAGCCTCTGCATAAACTCATACATCACGTCCTTGCGGAGCGTAACCTTGCAACCAATCGCCATCCCCTCACGCAATTTGAAACCTGCTATAGATTTCTTAGCACGGGTAACGACAGGTTTCTGCCCAGAAATCTTCGTCATATCAGAAAGGGCAAACTCTATAATCTTAGAGTTAGAAACCGCTTCGCCAACACCCATGTTCAGCACCACCTTTTCAACACGCGGCACTTGCATGACATTCTTATAGCCGAACTTCTTCATCAAGCTCGGCACAACCTTTTTTTGGAACTTCTCTTGCAGGACTGTCATAGCATATATCTCCTTAGTCCTTGTCTATTACTTCGCCGCAGGACTTGCAAAAGCGTGCTTTCTTGCCACTCTCAAGTATCTTAACGCCTAAACGCACACCCTTGTCGCACTTAGAGCATAGATACATCACGTTTGATATGTCCACAGGCATAGCCTTTTCAACGATACCACCCTCTTGAGACTGCTGACTTGGACGGGTGTGTCTTTTCACTACGTTGACGTTCTCAACGATTAACTTGCCACGCCCTCTATCAATACTCACAACCTTTGCGCCTTTCAGCTTTTGGTTCTGTGTAGCCGTCAATTTGTTCTTGCCAGCTATCACAACCACAGGGTCGCCCTTCTTTATCTTGTATTTAACAGGCATATTTACTTCCCCTCACAGCACTTCTGGTGCCATTGAAACGATTTTCAAAAAGCCTTTGCCACGTAGCTCCCTAGCAACTGGACCAAACACACTCGTGCCTAGTGGCTCAT
>NZ_BAAIHG010000138.1:0-1491 GCF_054655775.1 Candidatus Termitispirillum reticulitermitis
GGTAAATGGCAGAGTAATTAAGGATATTGGACTTGTTCAGGCGATAATTCAGGCTTACCATAGGTTAATGCCTGTTGGTGCTTATCCTGCGGCAGTTGTTCACATCAAGACGCCTGCCTCTATAGTGGACGTTAATATCCACCCGACTAAGTCAGAGGTGCGTTTTGCCAACGATAGGACATCTGCGTTATTCAAATATCTGGCGGAGGCTATGCAGCTTGCACTGAATAAGTTTTCTAATACGTCCAGTTCTCCTGTGCCTAGTTTCCAATCAGCTTCTGCAGGGGAGATTCATAAGCAAAATTACGAACGTAATTATAAACCTGATTATAAATCTAGCCAACATAAACAGTCTGGATACGAGGCACAAGAATATCGCCAGCATTCAGCGAGTAGCATTATGCAGCTATTAGGTAGTGATTTGCCTTCTGAAAGCTCACAGTTCCCGCTACCATTTAGTGGCTATGAAGCGGATTATTCTATAGTAGGTCAGTTTGATAATACTTATATACTCTGTCAGTCAGCGGAGGGTGATTTAATTGTTATTGACCAGCACGTAGCGCATGAACGCATACTATATGAACAGTATGTTGCGAAGCGAGCCGAAAATATTGCGTCAGTTTCCCTTTTTGAACCTGTCCTCTTGAGACTATCTAGTGAAGAGGCTGAAATCTGGAGTGAATTATCTAGTGAGATTTCTAAAGCAGGCTATGGATATGAACCATTCGGTAATAATCAACTAAAAATAACACGTGTGCCGATAGATAGACTCAAAAAAGATACATTATACGAGCTTGCAGAACTGTTGCAGCAGGGTGTCTATAACAAGAAACTATCCATTGATGACTATGTCACCGTAACTATGTCTTGTCGCAATGCCATAAAAGCAGGCGATAAATTGAACGAAGAGACACAACGGGAGCTTGTCAGTGCGCTATTTGCTACGCCTAATTATCATACCTGTCCGCATGGCAGACCTATTGTTTGGATTATAAAGCGTTCTGATATAAACAGAAAATTTCAGAGATAAAGATAATGAGAGGTTATATATGAGTAAAATGTGGGCTGGTCGCTTTGAGTTGACGACTAATAAACTATTAGAGGACTATAACGCTACAATCTTGATAGAGGGGCGGCTTGCACCGTTTGATATTCAAGGGAGCATTGCACATGCTGGCATGCTCGCTCGCACAGGCATATTGACACAAGACGAGTCGGCTCAAATAATAGCTGGACTAAAGCAGGTTGGAGATGAAATTGCTACTGGCAAGCTAATATTTACATCAGCAGACGAAGACATTCACATGGCAGTTGAAGCTCGCCTTACAGAGATTATCGGTAGCACTGGTGGCAAGCTCCACACGGCGCGCAGCAGGAACGACCAAACTGCACTTGACTCAAAACTGCAAATGAGAGCGTTCATACTAGAGCTGTTAAATGATATAAAGAACCTGCAAGAAGTAATTATTGCAAAAGCAGAGGAATACTTCG
>NZ_BAAIHG010000139.1:0-1479 GCF_054655775.1 Candidatus Termitispirillum reticulitermitis
CCTCATCACCTGAGAAGTGCAGTTCGGAAGATTCCCCTGTTAATCCCGTTTGGATAGTAAGTGTTGCTTCACTATCAAGTATTCCACTAAGTGATGTTGATGATGTAGTCTTATTAGGGGTTATCTTAACAAGGTCTTCTATCTTTAACCCATTAGCCATATCTAATCCAGCTTTGCTACCTATGGCATTAGCTAGTTTATCTATTAGGTCTTGAATGGTATCTTCGCCTTCAAGGGTAACCTCTGCCTGCTTGCCATTGCCATATATCGTTATAGTCTGCGTATTATCAAGCAACATTCGCCCGTCCCCATTAGTGAACACCAGCCTGCCACCAGCAGTAGCATCTTTCAGCTTGACCTCTGCGGGTGTTGACACTGCCCAGCCCCAAGTGCCGCCTATCTTATCCTCTGGCACGTTCCAGTCCCTATCCCAGCTAATCTTTATCTCCTTAAACTCCCCGTTCTCTATAGTCATAGCTGTGAACTCAACGT
This sequence comes from Candidatus Termitispirillum reticulitermitis, assembly GCF_054655775.1. Classification (NCBI taxonomy): domain Bacteria; kingdom Pseudomonadati; phylum Deferribacterota; class Deferribacteres; order Deferribacterales; family Termitispirillaceae (SeqCode); genus Termitispirillum (SeqCode); species Candidatus Termitispirillum reticulitermitis. The sequence goes on from NZ_BAAIHG010000139.1 coordinate 493, forward strand.
GAGGCTGATTAACATCCCAGAATACCTGCGGGATAACATTGCTACCAACAGTATTCGTTCCATTAGGCACGTCAATCTCTATGCGAACATTCTTGATACCATCCATATTCGCAGGATTGAGATTCCAGTTGTAGGTTGGATTAACCCAGTTAGTAATGCCCGGCTTAACCTCCACATCGGGACTGTTCGCTTGATAGTAGAACAATGCCTTGTCGCCAACTGCCATGCTATTAACAGCACTTGCAGAGATGAAATACGAAAGACCTACATAATTACCGTTAGATAGTGGCGTATATATAGCTTGCCTGTAATTCATAATTCCGTCAAAATTCTGGAGTGTACCAGAAAGGGTGGGATAATGCTTTGTCCCGTCAGCAGGGTCCACATAAAATGAGCGGAGATAGTTGCTAGCATCGCCACTGCCTTGAAGCTGCCATGCTTTTGTGCCATCAGCAAGGTTTATAAAGGTGGTAGTGCTCCAGCCGGGAGCAGATTGTGTATGCGTTCCGTCTATGGCGTCAGCCCCAGAAACTATCTCATATCCCATATAAAAGCCTGAAAAGTTATCATACGGATAGCTGTAGGCTTCAATCGGATACGTAGTGGGAACACCATCATTGGTCACATTGTGATTAAATGGAGTCAGAAACCCATGGAGTTGCTCTAACATTACTTGTCTGTAGCCAGCAATATTGTTTGTCTGAAGCCCGCCAGTCGTAGGCACTCTCCAGTTGTCACCGACAACGTAAGATGGCTCTATATGCACCGTATCATCGTTCACTATGAACTTCACTGCGTTGTTATCCAGCCCCTCTACTACAACATTCGTTATCCCACTAGGGTAGCTGAGACGTTTCGTGTAGTCCATGAGTTGTGCTGTCTGATAGACTGCATTTTCCCCTGCCTTAGTGCTAAATGTTAGCTTGTAATCTCCTGATACAGGGGTAGTAGCCCCCCCCCCCCAGCTGACTATATGAAATAAGAGCA
>NZ_BAAIHG010000140.1:0-1461 GCF_054655775.1 Candidatus Termitispirillum reticulitermitis
ACAGAACCCAACGCTAGCATATTGGTGTTGTCATTAAATCAGTTGCAAATTGTCAGACCGCTATAGCTTTATTTCAACCAGATAGCGTATCCTTCCCCAAGCACATAATGATTATATACAGACACCACCAACGAGACAAACCCTAAAGGGTGCTTACGGGACGTTCAGGGACGATTATTTAATAACCCCCTATATTGGGAGGGTTTCTTGTGGGTGTTTTTCTGATTATATACCTTTTATTTTAATAAAATTGCTCAGCGTTATCCTGTGAACGTGCAGCCTTTTTGCTATTACATATTGTCTTAAGCCTCTTCTGAGCATATTTCTTATAGTTTCCTCTTTGCCTGATAGTTTAACTTTTGTGCTTTTCCTACCTTTGGGACGTCCAAGCACTTTTCCCTCTACCTTGAGTCGTGCCAATGCCTCCTTTGTTCTTTGAGATATTAGATTTCTTTCAATCTCAGCCGCCAAGCCAAAAGCAAACGCCAGCACCTTTGATTGTATGTCCTGCCCCAACCTGTAGTTGTCTTTTATAGTCCACACAACCGCACCACTGCTCAGGCAATGGTGCAATATGCTCATTACCTGTAAAAGGTTTCTGCCTAGCCTTGAAAGTTCAGAGGCTATTATAATATCGCCTGTTTTAATGGCTGATATGAGCATACCAAGTTTTCGTTTGTCTAATGCTTTACTTGCACTAATAGTTTCCTCTATCCATACGCCGATGACGATGCCGTTTGCCTTAGCAAATCGTTCTATCTCAAACCGCTGATTTTCAGTGCTTTGCTTATCAGTGCTGACGCGTATATATCCGTAAATCATAACTAGCCTCCTAAACGTTTATTAACATTAGTTATAACAAATATGAGCGTTTATATTAGACAATATGGCGAAGTTATGAGTTTTGGAAAAGACGCTTGGGTTATACTAAACCCGATAGAAAAAAGTATAAAAGATAAGATAGAACGGCTAGGAACGCCACTCAAAGATTGGGATATTAACATATATAGAGGTATTCTAACTGGCTGCAATGAGGCTTTCATTATAGACGGAGCGAAAAAGGATGAACTCATAGCAAAAGACCCTAATAGTGTTGAAATTATACGACCGATTTTGCGCGGCAGAGACATCAAACGCTACGGCTACGATTTCGCTGACCTGTGGCTGCTCGCAACACATAACGGCTTTCAGGATACCCCTAAAGTTGACATCAAAAAATACCCTGCTGTAAAGGCACATTTAGACAAATATTGGGATAAAATAGCCAAGAGGGACGACCAAGGGGACACGCCATACAATTTGAGAAGTTGTGCTTATATGGACGAATTCTCTAAACAAAAAATCGCGTGGGCTAGCGTTGGCGAAACATACTATGCCAAGATTGATAAAAATATGTTTCTTTTAGACACCAATTATTTCTTTGCGGTTGATAAACCAGAAATTCTTTTGGCATTTCTAAAC
>NZ_BAAIHG010000141.1:0-1415 GCF_054655775.1 Candidatus Termitispirillum reticulitermitis
ATACATATAGCGATAACCCACTCGTTGTGGCTATCCCCGTGAACTCAACGATAAAAGACGTGAAAGAACTTGCTAATAAAAAGATAGCTGTTCAAGAGGCTACTACGGCTGACATATACACCACCGATAATCTGATAGGTAAAGGCGGTGAGGTTATGCGCTTTAAGGACGCCGTCGTTGCTGGTGCTGCACTAGGCACTGGCAAGGCTGATGCATTCCTGATGAACAAAGACGTGGTTTTAATGGTTCTCAACAACTATAAGGGCAAGTTAAAGATACTTGATGGTTTCCTTGTTGATACCATGAAACCTGCTATGGTCACTAAGAAAGGCAATACTGAACTGGCAGAGTTTATCAACAAGACGCTTGATGAGCCTATCAAGAGTGGCAAGGTAGAGGAACTAAAGGTTTTCTACGTTGAGGACTATGCCAAAATTGAGGGGAAATAGTTTCATATATGCCTGCTGTTTCTAGCTGCATAGCTAGCTTTGCTGGCTCTGCTATTAGGGATATGACGCTTGTAGCCGATAGTTGCGGTGCTATAAACCTATCGCAGGGTTATCCAGACTTTGCTCCGCCTAGGGCTATTACCGATAAGCTGGCAGAGGTAGCGGTAGCAGGACCACACCAGTATGAGATAACCTACGGCTCTGAACTTTTCCGCAGAACACTTGCGGAAAAGCAGAGCCGTCTTATGGGGCTAGCTATTAACCCTGACAAGCACCTTGTCGTCACCTGTGGGGCTACTGAGGCGATGCTTACTATAATGCTTGCCCTGTGCGAGGCGGGCGACAAGGTCGTCATATTCTCCCCGCACTACGAAAACTACGGTGCCGATGCGATATTGGCAGGTGCAGAGCCTATCTACATGCCGTTGAACCCGCCTACGTTTGATTTTAACAGAGCAGAGCTAGAGGCGATATTTGCACAGGGCGGGGTGAAGGCTATTGTTATTTGCAACCCTAACAACCCCTGCGGTAAGGTATTTACCGCTGATGAACTGGTATTTATCGCTAGCTTAGCTATCAAATATGATGCATTTGTTATCACTGACGAGGTCTATGACCACATAGTCTATAAGCCTCACAAACACGTGTATATGTCAGCACTGCCTAATATGTTTGAGCGAACTATCTGTTGCAACTCGCTCTCTAAAACGTATTCTATAACGGGCTGGCGGTTAGGCTATATACTAGGCGGAGGAGAGGCACTGGAGGCTTGCCGTAAGGTGCACGATTTTGTTACCGTTGGTGCTGCCGCTCCATTGCAACGTGCAGCTGCTGAGGGGCTAATGTTTGCTGACAGCTACTATGAGCAGCTATTAGAGATGTATGATAATAAACGCAAGCTGTTTCTCGGCGGGCTAAAAGATATAGGCTTTCAATTCTATGAACCACAGGGCGCATTCTATGTGC
>NZ_BAAIHG010000142.1:0-1379 GCF_054655775.1 Candidatus Termitispirillum reticulitermitis
TACACTCTGACAGCAGCATTTACACTATTTTCCGGTAGCACTATTCCTGCAGGCACGAACTTTGCCACGCCTGTGACAGCAAACATTAGATACACGCTAACTGGGGCTATCCCTAGTGCCATTACTATAAACGCCCCTGCTACGGTGCCAGCAGGCACAGGTATAGCGGCAGGCACAGTGTTGCCTTACAATGCAGTTGTCAGCACTAACGAAAATCTACCAGCTGGACTTCTCACCGCCGCTGTGACGGTGAGAAGTGCTGTGTCAATACCGAGTGGCACTATATTTTCTGCTGGTATGACAATCTCTAAGGCAATATCAACTACTGACACGCTTTCTGCGGGCATGACTATACCAGCTGGGGCGACAACTGTTGCTGTGTTAAATTTTCCAACAGGCTATACTCCTGCAAGCCAGATAGATTTTGATAACGGCACGATATTATCAGCAGGCGTGACGCTTACGAGCACCATTTCTGTTTCTGCGGGTGCGTCTTTAGTCAACTCCGCGGTCCTGCCCATTGACTTTACCCCATCTTCTAGCGTGACCCTACCAGCGGGTACGCTTTTGCCGACAGATATAACGTTGTCTGCCCCTGTAGCTTTTAATAGTGGGGATACTATTCCAGCAGGGACCAATTTACCTGCACCGCTAACGGTTGTTACTAATCAGTCGTTCACTGCTGGCACAGCTATTCCTGTGGGAACGCTAGTATCGGCAATAACATTTTCAGCTGGCGATACGCTCCCAGTTGGGCTTACCTTTGCAACAGCCACAGTCGTCACCACCACCGAGACGCTTTCTGGTCTGCTACCGCAATCATTGCAGCTTGCAGATGAATTGATAATGCCGATAGGCACAACCATTGGTGCATCTAACACCGTTGCTGCAGGCGCTACATTAGCCGCTGGCACTACGCTTGTCGCGGGCACGGTGCTCTCTGCACCTGTCACTGTTAGTGTGAGTCAGTATCTGCCGGCTGGGTTGCTCTCTACGGCTGTAACGGTGAACGGTAGCGTAGCAATACCGACTGGCACAATTTTTTCTTCTGGAATGACACTGCCTATGAATATATCAACCATCATGATGTATCCTGCGGGTACGTCTGTGCCAGCTGGGGAGGTAACTGATAATACGCTAATCTTCCCAACGGGCTATACTCCTGCAAGCCAGATAGATTTTGATGATGGCACGATATTATCAGCGGGCGTGACGCTTACGAGCACCATTTCTGTTTCTGCGGGTGCATCTTTAGTCAACTCGGCGGTTTTGCCTATTGACTTCATAACAAATACAATTGTAACCATCACAGCGGGGACGACGCTATCGCGTGATGTTGCGTTGTATAGTGCTGCGACTATCTCTGCTGGCAGTACTTT
>NZ_BAAIHG010000143.1:0-1378 GCF_054655775.1 Candidatus Termitispirillum reticulitermitis
ACTGAGGGATTAAAACATAGCTATAGAAAGAATATAGACTACTTCAAATGCCTGTTAGATAAAGGAAAGGATTTGACTAGTTGTATGCCACTTGGAGAGTTTTAGAAATGACCACTCGCACCATAAATCCCGAAGTGCTGTTTTTTTCTTATGCGCAGAATGGCACATTATCTATGACAGGTTCAACGATAGCTAACAGGGATGAACATGGCAACGACAATGGTAACCTTAATATAGTGGCTACCTCGTTAGAATGGGCTGATTTATTTGATTATTCATATAGCAGTCAAACAGGGTTTAGTTTAGGAGTAACTGTATCTGGAATAGGCGCAAAACCGGGTGTAGGGGATAACCCAGATAACAGCACTATAGAGGCTAAAGGAACTATTGGTGTCACAAATACAGGACACGAGAAAGAGGGGACAACACGTGCGACCATAGGTGAGGGGAACATAGTAGTTAGAGATGGCTCTGATATATCAGGGCTGAATAGAGATATAGATAGAGCACAGACGGTTGAGAGGGATACGACCACAGGAGCGTTAGACGGAAAACTAGAGATAGACAGCAGGCTATTTACGACTGCTGGGCAGGAAGAGATATTAGACAGCTTTACTGGTTTTTATAGAAACACTGTTATGGCTGGCATGGGGGCTACGGGGACAGTATTGCAAAGTTTGGTTAGCGTGTATAGTGTAGCAATCAATGATAGTATATCTGCATCTGAAATTGTGAATGTATGGCAGACGTATCAGTTGCATAAGGCTTATGGCGTGAAGGGTGGAGCTAGTGAAGAAGTCCATAACTTAATGGATAATATTACCAACGGAAATGCAACCCCGGAAGACTTGAGAAGTCTATCATCTCTAATAAGAGGGAAGGCTGCTAATATTATGTATGCTGATAGTAGTGAGGTTTTTACAGACGAGGATGGCAATAAGTATGCGGTTATGGGGAAGCATGATAACAGCACAGGGATTGGGGCTGTGAATACCGCTAATGGTGCTGCAACTAATGCGAGAACGTTTTTAGAGACAGATGCACATGAAGCGGCGCACAACTCTAGCAGGAATGAAGCAGTGGCTGGTAATGCTGCGAGTATGGAGTTGGGGTATTATAGCGTTGCGTCTTTTCTGTTAGGATATGATAGATTGCCTACTATCAGTGAAGGCGGGTTTGGAACAACTATGCAGGCTAACTGGAATGAAACCTATAATGCTAGCACTAGCACATTATTGGCAAGAGGCAACTATATTGCTGGTAGTATGTTGTTTGAAAATATTGATTATCTACTATATAAAATGAGCGGTGGAGTGATAGTTGACACTGACGATATGCCTAAAGGAGAGTTGAGTAAAAAAGAAGAGGTTGGCAATGG
>NZ_BAAIHG010000144.1:0-1356 GCF_054655775.1 Candidatus Termitispirillum reticulitermitis
TGTTTCCAAACAAACGTCACTGATGGGCTATGATTGTGGCTTTGATGCGGCGCTTGGCGCACAAGGACTTGATTTAGCTGTCCGCGTCCGTGTGCCTGTGCTGTCGCTCTGTCCGTGTTCTAAGGAAATATCAGAATATGGGGCGCACAATCAGCGCAGTATAGTCAGCATTAAGGTTCGCTCTAGGTCTTTTGTCTGGCTTGAGGAGCTGATAGACTATGCCGAATGTTCTGCTAGCTCCCCTATATATTCACTCTTGAAACGTGAGGATGAAAAGTATGTGACTGAGCATTCTTATGGTAACCCCGTCTTTGTGGAGGATATTGTGCGCAATGTGACAGAGCTGCTGTCTGCCGATAAGCGTATATCTCAGTTTGAGGTTATGAGCGAAAATATGGAGTCTATACACAACCATAGTGCATGGGCTGAAATTGTCCGCTAGTATGAACATCCGCGCTGGTATAGACCTTGGTAGTAGATTTATAAAGGTTGCTATTGAGAGTGGTGGCGATGTCGGCGAAGTCAGTAATATCAGTCTGCATTCAGTAAGTACCATAGATTTTTATAAACTGCGCGCAAAACTTATTCGTGATGGTGTTAGTAATATTGAAAAGGCTTTATTATCATATCTAAGCATACCGCAAGGTGCTGCAATACTTGCAACAGGCTATGGACGGAACGTTCTACAAATGGATAATATCTCAACAATATCTGAAATCAAGGCGCATTTTTATGGGGTAAAGCGACAATTAAAGGGGTTGAATTCAGAAGAGCAGAATAGCTTTACTATCCTTGATGTAGGTGGGCAGGACTGCAAGGTTATAAATGTGAAAGGCGGCTATATAGATGATTTCGTTATGAACGATAAATGTGCTGCAAGTACGGGCAGGTTTGTGGAGAATGCAGCTACGGCACTGGGTATGACGTTAGGTAGTTTCAGCAGTGCTGTGAATGGACCTATAACACTGCCCAGCACGTGTGCTGTCTTTTGTGAAAGTGAACTGATAGGCTTGCTAGCGCAGGGAGCAAACGAAGAAACTCTTGCCGCAAGCGTTAACTGTTCCATAGCTAAACGCCTGTCTGCTATGATAAGTAGATATAAGCCTAGTGTTATTATAACTGCGTCAAGGCTTGCCCGAAACAGCTAAACCCTACTCAGGCTATAGCTGGCATAAGAAAGATGTTGCTTGATAAGCAATATTAGATATTAACTCTGCGGGGGCGTAAAACCCCCCGCGTTTTTGAAACTCAATCAACCTAAATGTTTTACGAAATATTTGACCAGACGCGCCTGATAACATTCTTTTTTGTATTTATCCGCACAGGTGGGATATTATTCACAGTGCCTATATTTAG
>NZ_BAAIHG010000145.1:0-1355 GCF_054655775.1 Candidatus Termitispirillum reticulitermitis
TGCTACCTATGGCATTAGCTAGTTTATCTATTAGGTCTTGAATGGTATCTTCCCCTTCAAGGGTAACCTCTGCCTGTTTGCCATTGCCATATATCGTTATAGTCTGCGTATTATCAAGCAGCATTCGTCCGTCCCCATTAGTGAACACTAGCCTGCCACCAGCAGTAGCATCTTTCAGCTTGACATCTGCTGGTGTTGGCACTGCCCAGCCCCATTCGCCACCGGTCACTTCATCATCGGACACGTTCCAGTCTCTATCCCAGCTAATCTTTATCTCCTTGAACTGCCCATTCTCTATAGTCATAGCTGTGAACTCAACGTGAGACTGATTAATATCCCAAAAAACCTTAGGAGATAAATTAGAACCCCCTCCTATATCAGTCCCATTAGGCACATCTATATTCAGCGTAACAGTCTTTATGCCATCCATATTCGCAGGATTGATATTCCAGTTGACGGCTGGACTAACCCAACCGTCGTGTTGTATAATCTCAACGTCAGGACTATTCGCTTGATAGTAAAATAGTGCCATGTCGCCCAATTGCATTGCAGCAGGAATACCCGCACCTAATGCTAGTTCAATCGCATTGACACGACCCGGCTCGTTTGGGTCATCACTGTAGATATATGCCAGAAGACCAGCTCCATTTACCCCAGTAGGGTAGTGTTTAACGCCGTCTGCTGGGTCCATATAGAACATCTTTATGTATTTGGTTCCAGACTGCTGGTATGCCCTAGTGCCATCAGATAGTATTATATAAGAACGATTGCCCGCACTAGGCGAATATATAACTCCATCCACGCTATCGGTAAGACCAACACATTGAAAACCTAAGTAGTAACCTGAAAAGTTTTCATATGGGTACTCAAAGTTAGATTGCGAAAAACCTCCCATGACAGCAGGCCTATAGCCACGGTGGTCTTCCTGAATATCTACTATTCCATAGTCAATAGCAGAACCATACTGTAAATTCCCAGGTGAAGGCAAGATTTTCCATGTGCCGGGTGTGCCATAGTCAACATCGTGGGCAACATGCACCACATCATCATTTACTGTGAAGTGCGCTTGTGTGACGTCGTCCAGCCCCTCTACCTGTATGTTAGTCAAACCTTTCGGATATACCAATGACTTCGTATAGTCCATGAGTTGTGCTGTCTGATAGACTGCATTTTCCCCTGCCTTAGTGCTAAATGTTAGCTTGTAATCTCCTGATACAGGGGTAGTAGCCCCCCCCCCCCCAGCTGACTATATGAAATAAGAGCAACATCTATCCCCGATGACGCAGATATAGATACACCATTGCTGCCATCCAATAACCTCTTCGTGTTAAACTCTGTCGTCAAACTAACCCTGT
>NZ_BAAIHG010000146.1:0-1301 GCF_054655775.1 Candidatus Termitispirillum reticulitermitis
CTACCGATATGGGGCTTGCGATGATTTCTATGGGCGACAATCCTAGTATGGTAACCACGCTAGGCATCAATGGTGACATTATGAAAATAATAGGTGTAAGTTTAGCCAATGGTATGACGGCAGTATCAAGGCTATGTTGGAGGCGGAAGCGTTTGACGGACCATCGCTAGTGATAGCGTATGCGCACTGTATAGCACAGGGGATAGATATGTCTAATGGGGTTGCCGAGCAGCGCAAAGCTGTGCAATCTGGCTACTGGATGCTATACAGATTTAACCCTGCGCTTATAGCAGAGGGCAAGAACCCGTTGCAGATAGACTCTGGCAAGGCGACTAGTTCGTTAGCTGATTTTATGGCGGGAGAAAATCGTTTCCGCATAACTAAAAAAGCCTTCCCAGAACGCTACGACGAGCTAGCTGCACAGGCAGACGAACAGCTGAAACGGCGGATAAATGTGCTGAACCAGATAGCGCAATTAGATTTTAAGAAGTAAGATAGGGTGGGCAACAGCAATGTTGCAAGCTGACTAACAGGCGCAGACGAACAGAGTGAATGTGTAGCCACCAAAGCTCGTAAAAGAGCTATATGTGCGACTTGGCGCGAGGACGTGCCTAAGGGCTGAAAATTCGGGCAATTAGCTCAGGGGATAGAGCACAAGCCTCCGAAGCTTGGTGTCGCAGGTTCAAGTCCTGCATTGCCCAGTAAGTATTATAAGGGTTTCCAACAAGGAAGCCCTTTGTTTTTAGCCAGCTTTAACCTTGCGGTTAAAACCGCATTTAGTAAAGAGCGGTAGCCACGTTGTTATAAAATCACCCGCTAAACAGCGGAAGCGTAGTCTTAGCGTGGGGATTTCACGAGCAATTGCACGGCGTCAACGGACGCATGCGCGTGTTTGCGGAGTAAAAAGAGCAACGGATACATCTATGGAGGAGCTAGAAGGGCTGACAGCCTCAACTGCTATGCGATTGGTCAATGAAAAGGTGGTTGCCGTTAAGCAATAAAGAGTTTGCCAACAAACTAGCTGGCGTATTCTCCGACTATAGCGACATAGAACAGAGGCACTGGAACAACTTCGCCAAGACATCTATAATGAAAGTAAAGAACCTAGCTGGTGTAGAGACTATACAGAAATCTAAAAAAGGGGGCACAACTATGGCAGACGCTAAAAAGAAAACTCAGCCTAAACCCATCCTCTAGTTCTACTATGTCCCCAGCTGTATGTTCCTCAAGAAATAATTCAGTCGGAACGTCCAGCTGAACATTCAACTCCGTAGTATTGTCCCCAATAGCACTAGTCACAA
>NZ_BAAIHG010000147.1:0-1289 GCF_054655775.1 Candidatus Termitispirillum reticulitermitis
CAAGCTAACATTTAGCACTAAGGCAGGGGAAAATGCAGTCTATCAGACAGCACAACTCATGGACTATACTAAACGTCTCAGCTACCCTAGTGGGATAACGAATGTCGTAGTAGAGGGGCTGGATAACAACGCAGTGAAGTTCACCGTAAGCGATGATACAGTACATATAGAGCCATCTCAAGTTACCGGCAACAACTGGGCGGTGCCTACGACTGGTGGGCTTCAGACAAACAATGTTGCTGGCTACAGACAAGTGATATTAGAGCAATTACATGGGGTTACTACTTTATTCACATCTACTGTAACCAACGATGGTGTTTCCACTAACTATCAGATTGAAGGCTACAGCTATCCGTATGATAACTTTTCAGGCTTTTATATGGGATATGAGATAGTTTCCTCAGCTGACGCCGTAGGAGGCGTAACACATACACAAACTGCTACTAACATGGGCACTACCTACTACATAGACCTTGCTGATGGCACAAGAGCATGGCAGCTTCAAGGCGGTGGCGATACTAACAACTATCTTCGCTCATTTTACGTGGACCCTGCCGACGGAACAAAGCATTATCCAGCTGCTTTTGGAACACTCTTCAATTGGGATGGAATTATGAATTATAGGGCAGGCATATATACGCCAAATACTGCTACTGGCACTTATACCGCTCTTTCGTATTTTATCTCTGCAAGTGCTGTTAATAGCATGGCAGTTGGCGACAAGGCTTTGTTTTACTACCAAGCGAATAGCCCCGATGTGGAGGTTATACCGGGCATTAGTACGTGGTCAGACCCCACCACCAACTGGAATATCAATCCTGCGAATATGGATGGTATCAAGAATGTTCGCATAGAGATTGACGTGCCTAATGGAACGAATACTACTGGTGGCAATGTTATCCCGCAGGTATTCTGGGATGTTCGTGACCCTAATGGTCACGTTGAGTTCACAGCTATGACTATAGAGAATGGGGAGTTTAAGGAGATAAAGATTAGCTGGGATAGGGACTGGAACGTGCCAGAGGATAAAATAGGCGGCACTTGGGGCTGGGCAGTGTCAACACCCGCAGAGGTCAAGCTGAAAGACGCTACTGCTGGTGGCAGATTGGTGTTCACTAATGGGGACGGACGAATGTTGCTTGATAATACGCAGACTATAACTATATATGGCAATGGCAAACAGGCAGAGGTTACCCTTGAAGGGGAAGATACCATTCAAGACCTAATAGATAAACTAGCTAATGCCATAGGTAGCAAAGCTGGCTTAGATATGGCTAATGGGTTAAAGA
>NZ_BAAIHG010000148.1:0-1286 GCF_054655775.1 Candidatus Termitispirillum reticulitermitis
TGCTACCTATGGCATTAGCTAGTTTATCTATTAGGTCTTGAATGGTATCTTCCCCTTCAAGGGTAACCTCTGCCTGTTTGCCATTGCCATATATCGTTATAGTCTGCGTATTATCAAGCAACATTCGTCCGTCCCCATTAGTGAACACTAGTCTGCCACCAACAATGGAATCTTTTAATTTGGTGTTATCTGGTGTCGGTGCTATCCAGCCCCATTCACCACCGGTCACTTCATCATCGGGCACGTTCAAGTCCCTATCCCAGCTAATCTTTATCTCCTTGAACTGCCCGTTCTCTATAGTCATAGCTGTGAACTCAACGTGAGGGTCTCTTATATCCCAAAAGACCTTAGGAGATAAATTAGAACCCACTATATTAGTTCCATTAGGCACATCTATATCCAGTGAAACAGTCTTTATATACGTCATATTCGCAGAGTTAATATTCCAGTTGGTAGTAGTATCCACCCAATTGCCACCTTGTATAACCTCAACATCAGGACTATTCGCTTGATAGTAAAACAATGCCTTGTCGCCAACTGCCATACTATTAACAGCAGTTGCGGAGATGAAATACGAAAGACTGTTATAAGTGCCATCATTATTTTGCGTATATATCTGTGCCCTGTAATTAAGAATCGTGTTAAAAGGGTAAAGTGTTCCAAAAGAATTTGCGTAATGCGTCACTCCGTCAGTAGGGTCAACATAAAATGAGCGAAGAAAATTGTTAGGGTCGCCACTGCCTTGAAGCCGCCATGCTCTTGTGCCATCAGCAAGGTCTATATAGGTGGTAGTAGAAGCCATGTTAGCAGCATATTGTGTATACGTTACGCCTCCTACGGCGTCAGCCATGGAAACTATCTCATATCCCATATAAAAGCCTGAAAAGTTATCATACGGATAGGTGTAGCCGCTAACCGTATATGTAGTGGGAACGCCATTGTTGGTCACATTGTGGTTGACTGTAGTAGTATACCCACGGTATTGCTCTAATAGTATTTGTCTGTAGCCAGCTATGTTGTTTGTCTGTAGCCCACCAGTCGTAGGCACTCCCCAGTTGAGAGCGTTAACGGAATATGGCACTATATGCACCGTATCATCGTTAACTGTGAAGTGGACTTGTGTGACGTCGTCTAGTCCCTCTACCTGTATGTTAGTCAGACCTTTCGGATATACCAATGACTTCGTATAGTCCATGAGTTGTGCTGTCTGATAGACTGCATTTTCCCCTGCCTTAGTGCTAAATGTTAGCTTGTAATCTCCTGATACAGGGGTAGTAGCCCCCCCC
>NZ_BAAIHG010000149.1:0-1250 GCF_054655775.1 Candidatus Termitispirillum reticulitermitis
GCCCAAGATAAACAACACCTAACGACTAGCAGAGCGAAAGAAATTGCCACTCGCTCCGCTAGTCAGTTTATGCGCTTTACGCACTTCTCTAACCGCTATGCACAGGACAAGCGTAGCTTCTTTAGCGAGCTATACAGCGGGATAGATAGCTCCAGAATATATAAGTCAGCAGACCAGTAGGATATTAGAACGAATACCCCAGTCCTCCTATCACCGATATGCCAGCCATTTGCCTAGACTCACCATATATTTTATCTACTGTTGCATCTAAATAGCGCATCTTGGCTTGCAACGACAGGTGCTCGGTTGGCAATATTACCACTCCTATGTCTGCAATAACACCGCCGACACTTTCCTTTCTTGTTATGTGCGTGTCAGGAAGGCTAACCCAATCAACATCGTTTGTTATTTTAACATCTGTGCTTGCCCTACCAACGCCAACATAGAGGAAATAGGGGACGCCACTCCCTTCAGTTTTCAGCATACTCGTGCGGAGCAATACCATAGCATATAGTGAAGATACGCCGAACTCCCAGTCGCTATTTGCATTATTATATTCATACTCATAAGTATCTTTCACATGCTGATAGCCAAGCGCAATGCCAACATACTTTGAAAAGTAAAACTCGCCAGCTATATCAAACGTAAAGCCACTTTGTGAGTTATCATCCTTGTTTTCCCCGTCAAGCGAGACCCTTTCCCTATCTTTACCTAGAGAATAGGCAAGCCCTCCGTATATCGTGACGCTATGGGTATTAGCAGGTGACTGAGGAGACACATCTTGTGCTTGTCCGCCTATGCTATCATCACTCAACACATCTCCTCGTGGCGTAATCGTTTGCGCCAGTGCCACAGTCGCAAGCACCATAGACAAACCTAAAGCCATTAAAAATAACCTTTTCATAAGAGTTCCCCTTTTAACAACAATATTTATACCTAATATACTAAAATATTTGCATTAAAGTCAATATACTGGCTGAATAACTAAAAAATGTCCGTTTATGCATAAAATAGCCATAAAGGAGCGGGAACAAGACAGCATTGGCACGCTTAAGGTCTAAAAAATGTTAATTTATGCATAAATTAGCTTGAAAAAATGTAATTTATGACATAAAATAGCCCTATAAAATATCAAAAGGTAGGCTAAAATGCGCAGAAAGGTGCTTGAGGAGCTGAATAGCTGGAAGTTAAAGACCTCTAGGCAGCCTCTAATTATAAAGGGAGCTAGGCAGGTTGGCAAGACGTGGGTT
>NZ_BAAIHG010000150.1:0-1247 GCF_054655775.1 Candidatus Termitispirillum reticulitermitis
TCCCCGGTATCCGCCTCCACCGTTACCGTATACTGCCTGATCGTCCCTATGCCGCTTACCACAAGAAAGGTAACGGGGCCGGAAAAATCAAAGGGCTCGGTTAAAGGGGGAACGGTAAAATCGCGGTTTTGTTTAATAAGGTTGATTACCTTGTCCGCCTTGTCGGCGCTGGTATAAAAGTCCATGGCATCCCTGAACAGATTGGCGGAAGGGAAGGCCCGCTCGATATAGTCAAAGGTTACCGGAACAAGAGACGCCTTGGGTCCCACTTGTATCTGCGGAATAAGGGAGCTTATATCCGTACCGGGGTTTACCGTTACACGGATAGTTGTGTCCCTATTTCGGCGCTCCCGATTTGGCCGGGAACGGTAAAGGATTTTATCCTGTCGTCATCGGGCGGAACAAGATCGTGGAAAAAATTATTGCACGACGAAAGGGAGAGGATTATTGATGTCAGGATCGCCGCTTTCAACAGGAAACGCTTATTACACCCTATCCGGGGTTCCGCTCTGCGCTGGGTTACGAATGGGGGCCCCTCAGAATTCAGGCGGAAGCGGGATATACCTATATCAAAGGGGATAATCCCCTGGTGCTGGACATAAGCATCGTCCCCGTCTTTCTCAAGGCAGGCTGGGATTTTATCCCTTTTAAAAAAGTTCCCCAATTGGCCCTGGGTCCCGTACTGGGGGCGGGCATGGTCTTTGCATCCGTTAATCATTATGAAACTGCCATTGCCATGCTGTTGGATAAAAAAACACAATCTTCCAACCGGGGTTTCTTTGTCCACGCCGGGGCGGAACTTTCCTGGTCCTTTAATGAATTGTGGATTTTCCCGCCAAAGGCGGTTTCCATTTACTCGGGTCTCGGGTCGTTCCAGCGTAAAGGTTTTTGTCTGCCTGTTGTATAAGGGCTGGGCAAGATCCGATGATGACGACGGTTTGTCAAAATCAAGGCTATTCACACCCGAACGCAGTTCGCTTCCGCCCAAGAGAACCTTTGCCCCGTTGGTGGTAAAGGCGGGGATCAGTTTATACGAAGCAATATTTTCTACCGGATAGGAAACATTCACCGTTACCTTTCTTGTGGTAAGCGGCATAGGGACGATCAGGCAGTATACGGTAACGGTGGAGGCGGATACCGGGGAGGGGAAGTTTATTTCCTTTGGCTTTACCAAATATGAAAACCCCGATCTGGTACGGAGCGCTTCGGGTTTTATTGATACAAGCACAAAAACGGTAACGGTGAAT
>NZ_BAAIHG010000151.1:0-1239 GCF_054655775.1 Candidatus Termitispirillum reticulitermitis
CGTCTAACCTTGCGGTCTGCCTCCCCCTCTATGTTTTCAGGCTGAATGCACATAGCGTCTTGATATTCTTTCTCTCTAATTGTCATTTATTGCCCCTTAAACTTAATAACCTTATCATACTCCTACCACCATCAAGATTTATTTGCACTATTCCGTTGATAGCCCTGCCCTCACTGTCAAAAAACCGAAAAATATTACCTTCAAGACGGACAGGGAACGCATCCTCACCAAGCACGTAAGTCTTTTGTTGTGCTGGTGCAACGGATGCTAAAAGAACAAATATAAACAAAAGCCCCAAAACTTTTTTCATAAATTACTCCTTCATAACTCCTCGTTTGAGGATATGAATTTCATCGTCTTTGCACTTATCTTTCCTGTCCTCAAAACCAGTTGTCTTTAGACAATAATAAATACAATTGGCTAGCCCTAAACATGCCACTAATAGTAATATGACCACCAATACTGATAGTGCAGATTTTAATAAAAACACTGATAACACTACAAACACCAATAAAGCTACTATTAAAGCTATCCTGATGTACCATTTTTTGGCACAGAATAGCAATATGATTGCTAAGCCAGATATGAAAAATATCGTAGGAATTATGGAACATGGTAAATTTAAGCCTTTCATGAGATTACAGAGTACATTTTGTATGTTTTTATCTAGCACGATGAGTTGGAAAACCTCTGTTCCAAACAAAACAAACCAGCCAAAAGTTATAACCAAGCTAATAAAAATACTTGCCCTTGAAACAGAAATGGGCAATATATCTGTTAGGTTCGCAAAACTATATTGCTTATAAAGAATAGTTTTGTATAGCTTGCCTATATCGTCCTCTAGCTGGTCAATGTGGTGCTCCCAGTTTTCTTGCAAAAACTTGGATGCACGATTTGCTAAATACCAAATATATGAAACCAACAAACCTAACCCCGTTAGAATAGGATATAGGTATTGGTATTTATCTGGGCAATCCCCTTTTTTTAGGTCAATATATCCGAGAAATATCACCGAAATAAAGCCCGCAAAGTATAATGCCCTTTTCCAGTGCATCTCTATCTCAAAATCTCTGACGTGCCAAGCCTTTTCTAACAATATTTTCCTGTTTTTACGTCTAACCTTGCGGTCTGCCTCCCCCTCTATGTTTTCAGGCTGAATGCACATAGCGTCTTGATATTCTTTCTCTCTAATTGTCATTTATTGCCCCTTAAACTTAATAACCTTATCATACTCCTACC
>NZ_BAAIHG010000152.1:0-1227 GCF_054655775.1 Candidatus Termitispirillum reticulitermitis
CCAGCTTTGCTACCTATGGCATTAGCTAGTTTATCTATTAGGTCTTGAATGGTATCTTCCCCTTCAAGGGTAACCTCTGCCTGTTTGCCATTGCCATATATCGTTATAGTCTGCGTATTATCAAGCAGCATTCGCCCGTCCCCATTAGTGAACACCAATCTGCCACCAGCGGTAGCATCTTTCAGCTTGACCTCTGCGGGTGTTGACACTGCCCAGCCCCAAGTGCCACCTATCTTATCCTCTGGCACGTTCCAGTCTCTATCCCAGCTAATCTTTATCTCCTTGAACTCCCCATTCTCTATAGTCATAGCAGTGAACTCAACGTGAGGCTGATTAACATCCCAGAATACCTGCGGGATAACATTGCCACCAGTAGTATTCGTTCCATTAGGCACGTCAATCTCTATGCGAACATTTTTGATACCATCCATATTCGCAGGATTGATATTCCAGTTGGTGGTGGGGTTATACCAGCCAGTATTAGGCGGGGGATTGGTCACAGCTTCCACATCAGGGCTATTTGCTTGGTAGTAAAACAATGCCTTGTCGCCGATTGCCATGCTATTAGCGGCAGTTATGGAGATGAAAAATGAAAAGGCACTATAATGACCATTAGGTAGCATTGTAAGTATTTCTGGTCTATAATTGGAAATTCCGCCAAAATTTATAGGCGTCCCAGAAAGGGTGGGATAATGCTTTGTCCCGTCAGCTGGGTCCACGTAAAATGAGCGAAGAAACTTGTTAGCGTCATACACAGCTCCAGTTGTTGTCATAGTTTGCCATGCCCTCGTGCCATCTGCAAGGTTTATAAAGTAACCCGTGCCCATACCGTCACTACCCCATTGTGTATGTACCCCATCCACAGCAGCACTCATGTCAACCATTTCAAATCCCACATAAAAGCCTGAAAAATTATCATACGGGTAGTCGTATCCGTCAATTGTATATATGGCGGTAACACCATCTATAGATATACGTATATCATGTGGGTTGTTTCCGCGAAATAGTTCGTCAAACACTATACGGTAGTCAGCAATATTCTTTGTTTGTAGCCCACCCGTTGTCGGCACCCCCCAAGAGACATTGTTAATAAAGTAAGGCTCTATATGTACTGTATCATCGCTTACGGTGAACTTCACTGCTTCGTTATCCAGCCCCTCTACTACGACATTCGTTATCCCACTAGGGTAGCTGAGACGTTTAGTATAGTCCATGAGTTGTGCTGTC
>NZ_BAAIHG010000153.1:0-1210 GCF_054655775.1 Candidatus Termitispirillum reticulitermitis
CTCAGCAAGCACTTCATCTATATTATGAAACTCTACCTTGTCGCTGTCCCCCTCTACCACTATAGCCCGCGATGCCGATGCGCCATATAGCTCCACCGCAGGGATAGGCAAGCCCAAAAGTGCTCGCTCTTGATTCATTCATTGCTGATAGGGACGTAAATGTTGGTTTTATCAAAACCGATGTTGAGGGGTTTGGGCTACCCGCTCTGCGCGGTATGACTAAAACCATACAGCGATTCCGCCCTGTGCTGTCGCTGGCTATCTATCACAACATTGAGGAGTTCTTTGGGACTAAACCGCTATTGGAGGAAATTGTTAAAGGTATGGACTATACATTCAAGCTCCAAAAACATGGTGCTTTCGCATTCAACATCAACGAAACGGCGTTGTTTGCATATCCGCGAGAATTAGGAGGTTAATAGTAATATGAATAACACATTGACAAATATTTTTTGTGCGTTGCTCCCTAACAAGCAGGCTAGACGGGCTATAAGAAAATATATGAAAGATACAGCTTTTCCAGAAGAGCTTGAGTCTTTCTGCGGTGTATATGGAGATTTTAAGGATTTTTTCCTTAAAGCAAATGACGTGCCTCAAAAGATAGAGCGACTAAAAAGCGGACTTGATGATAAGTCAAAAGAACTGGTAGACGTTCTAGTCTATAGGTTGCTATATCTACCTAATTTACAGGAATCTAACGACTTCAGGGTGAAGCGAGCGCGCTACTTTGCGCAGATGACGGAATGCGAAAAACGCACCTTTAACGGCTATCAAGGGGAGAAACACACTTATAAACAGGATTTTATAGTCCCTTATAGTCCACTATGTGAAATATTTTATGATAGACATGGTTTAAGGCATGCATCAGAGGGGATAAAAAACTACATTGCAGGCAAAGATTTCGTTGACGGTGGCACATTCTGCGGAGAAAGCCTGCTGATATTCAATAAATTCTATAAATCAAGGAAAGTATATGCTTTTGAGCTATCAGAGCAGGTTGCCCCGCTATTCGCTGATACTATGGCTAAAAATAATGTTCCAAGCGATAGATACGAATTTGTTCCGTTTGGTTTGTCCGATAAAGCGGGTAGCGTTTCAGTCAGCTATGATTCTTTGGGACAGGCTTACGATGGCTCATCTGCCACCACACTGCGCCCTGTGCTTGCTCTTGACTCATTCCTTAGCGAGAGAGACGGGGGGGGGGGGGGGG
>NZ_BAAIHG010000154.1:0-1201 GCF_054655775.1 Candidatus Termitispirillum reticulitermitis
GCTACTCCCTTATGTTGGTGAGGTTACGTTGGCGGGCGGGGAGCCGTTGCTGAATCCGAACATCATCTCATTTTTTGAGCTGTCTCGTAGGGCATTTCCAGACCCAAGTGTTAAAATTACACTATTCACGAACGGTCTGTTGTTGTTAAAACAGAAAGCACCGTTCTTTAAGGCAGTTTTAGACAACAATATAACTATCTTCCCAACAAAATATCCTGATATGGACTGGAACAAGATAGAGCAATACGTTGAGAGCTTTGGAGTAACGCTTCAGTATAGCACCTATATAGGTTTCCAGTCAGGGGCAGTTTCAAATGAAAACGAGCGAATTTCCGGCAAATTCCCCTTGCATTTAGACGGAAAATGCTCCCTTACACCGTTTGATTCTTACTCACGTTGCACATCATCAAACGGAGCATGCGGTGCGGTTTTGAGGAATGGCAGGCTATATCCCTGCCTTGCCATAGCGAATATTCGTCACTTTAACAGCTATTTTAATCAAAATCTCCCTGTTGCACCTCACGACTATATGGACATCTACAAGGTAGCAAACTACAAAGAAATATTAGAATACATAGCGAAACCGCACCCATTCTGTAAATACTGCGACGTGTCAGGCAGAGTTGCATCGTTTGGCGAATATCGGAAAACAACGCGCGATATCAGCGAATGGACGTAGCGAGTAGGTGCTAGCTCACCCCAAACAAGACTACTTCGCTAATTTTAGACCCATATTTGCGCAAGTATAGTTTGTAGTTGGGGTTGTAGCCCAGTATGCGTTCTGGTATTTTCCATATATCGCCTGCTCTATGGTACACTGATATTGCAAATGGTGAGCCGTTAGTAAAGAGCCGTTTAGCACCCAGTATGGCGTCCATCTCTGCCCCCTCAATATCCATCTTGATAAACGCCTTGTCCTCTTTAACTACATCATCTAAAGGCACACATTCAATGGTTTGTTCTCCGCTCTCCCTAACCATAGACACCTCGCCGCCGACGCCCACATGAAACTTCAGTCGTTTGCGCATATCCGAACACCCGTATGCTAGGTATTCAACCCCACTATAGTCAGAAAGTGCCTCCTTTACCCACTTCATTCTGTGAGCATCAGGCTCAAAGGCATATATTTTCTTGTAGTTAGGGTTCAGTCTCATAAATGCAATGCTATTGGTGCCATCATAAGAACCGCAGTCGGCAAATA
>NZ_BAAIHG010000155.1:0-1192 GCF_054655775.1 Candidatus Termitispirillum reticulitermitis
CCATTTATTCCTGATAAATTGATACCTCGCTGCAGAAACGGATATAGCGTGAGTGGCACCCGCATATCCTCATTATAATTAGCCGATACGACTAAAGCATTTTGATTAGTGTATTTTATAATGGACGAAAGTATATCTCCGCCCATAGTATCTATAACACCATCATAGACAGGAGGCATAAGAAAACTTTCCTTGCTCTCGCTTAGCTTAGAAAAACTTTCAATTTTAGAAACCCCCAGCCGCTCTACATAGTCGCTGGTATCATTTGCATCTGTCACATACGCAGTTATATCATAGCCAATATAGTTTAAGATAGCCGTTGCCATAGCACCTATATCAAAGGATGCTCCGGTAACTGCTATTTTACACTCCTTATTTGGAGCGATGCCCGCACTTAACAGCTCCATAGCGACAAGTCCAGAAACTATTCCCGCAGTGCCAAATGAGATAGCATCCCACATAGTAAGCCCAATAGGAATGGGTTGCACCCAATCCACAGGCACAGACACATATTTTCCAAAACCGCCTGCTATGCGACTACCAAGCCCGTAACCAGTAACTATAACCTCATCCCCATAGTTAAAGCGTTCAACATTAGCATCAACTACCACACCAGCAACGTCAATACCCGGTATGAGTGGGTATTTTATGCCGTCCGTTCTCCCACTTAAAACGAGCGCATCATAGTAGCTGAGAGCAGAATACTTTGTCTCAATAATCACATGAGACTCGTCCAGCCCACCAGCTGAAGTCATCACCTGCTTTCTCACATAACCATCAGAGCCATTCCGTTGAACAACTAGCGCACGGTATGAATCCATCTATTCCCCTTTATTACATAGACGCTTTCGCGCCATTATCACGCAAGGTAGCATCACAAACACCTAAATGATACATCATGTGCGATTGCGCAATTAAAAGTTTGTCCAATACCGTTACCTTGCGACCGAATAAATCAGTTTCTTTCCCTAAATCAGCAAAGTTCACGCAACGATAAAACTCCTCTGTAGCAACCTTCATATCAGCAATCAACTTAGAGACCTCTGCCTTAGTAGCAGCTCTGCCATTGTAGCTTTCACGCAAGATAGTCGCCTTGCCGTCCAATGGCATATTCACCTCACATTCAAATACCTTGCAAGCAACACCAGCGGCATGATAAATCTGCCGCCAAAATGGGTCGCCACCACAACCT
>NZ_BAAIHG010000156.1:0-1160 GCF_054655775.1 Candidatus Termitispirillum reticulitermitis
CCAAAATCAGCAGTGTTACCCGCAAAGCTTGCACCGTTGCCACTTAATGTAAATGTGCCAACATTATAGATAGCACCGCCATCATAATTAGCAGTGTTACCCGCAAAGCTTGCGCCGTTGCCACTTAATGTAAATGTGCCAACATTATAGATAGCACCGCCAGCATAACTAATAACGTTATTATGAAAAATTGTGTTGTCGCCACTCAATATAAAATCGCCATAGTTAAAGACGGCACCGCCATAATTATTAGCAGTGTTATTATCAAAGCTTGCGCCGTTGCCACTTAATGTAAATGTGCCAGCATTATAGATAGCACCGCCATAATAATAAGCAGTGTTATTATCAAAGCTTGCGCCGTTGCCACTTAATGTAAATGTGCCAGCATTATAGATAGCACCGCCAGCATTATAGATAGCAATGCCAGCATAATAGATACCACCGCTACCATAATAAGCAACACTGTTCCCCACAAAGCTTGCGTTGTCGCCACTTAATTCAAACGTGCCAGAGTCAGAGTTAAGGATAGCACCGCCAATACCATGAGCCTCGTTCCCCGTAAAACTTATGCCGTTGCCACTTATTGTAAATGTGCCACCATTATTAAGGACAGCTCCGCCATAAACATTAGCCCAGTTATTGATGAAGCTTGTATTGTTTCCGTCTATTGTAAAGTTGTCGGTATTAAAGATAGCACCACCAAAATACTCAGCAAAGTTATTATGAAAAATTGTGTGGTCGCCATCCAATATAAAATTGCCAGAGTTAAAGACGGCACCACCAGCTCCGGAGGTGTTATTGTCAAAGCTTGCGTTGTCGCCATTTATTATGAAGTTGCTAGCATTATAGACAGCACCGCCATAACCATTGGTAGCAGCAGTGTTATTGTCAAAACTCGTGTTGTTACCACTTATCGCAAATGTGCCATTGTAATTATAGACAGCACCGCCATAAACATTAGCCCAGTTATTGATGAAGCTTGTGTTGTTTCCGTCTATTGTAAAGTTGTCGGTATTAAAGATAGCACCACCAAAATAATCAGCAACATTACTATGAAAAATTGTGTGGTCGCCACCCAATATAAAATTGCTAGAGTTAAAGATAGCACCGCCCGTAGAGGCAATGTTATTATAAAACGTTGTGTAGTCGCCACCCAATGT
>NZ_BAAIHG010000157.1:0-1135 GCF_054655775.1 Candidatus Termitispirillum reticulitermitis
GTTGACTACAAAAGAGTTAAAGTCTGTTTTTGTTATGGAAAAGGGATTGCGAAAGGAATTAAACAAGATTTTTGGTGGAAATTTAGTGCAGAGTTATAGAGATAGCATTACAGAAACCATTGAAAATGTAATCAAGGGTTTGCCTATTTACAGGGCTAACTTGGAAATTAAGTTTAAGGACCAAAAAAGACCGCAAGCTGCCGCCGATACGGACAGAGGTGTTATCACTTTCTATATGACGCAAGACAGCTACAATTTTATGCACAAAGGCGTAAGTGAAGAAGACTATAGGGAGGGAGTTTGGGATATAGTTGGGACATTTTTTCATGAGTATAACCATTTTAAGTGCAATGGAGAAGTGGGGGAGATAGCATACAATAGGTATGGGGAAGATTATATATTCTTTCATACTGATAAGAATGACGATGAAGGCAAAAGTAAGAAAAACAAATACCTAAATTACCTATCCATTGTTGAAGAGGTAGAATGCTTTGCCTATCAATATGCTATTAAACAGATGCTCTCTGGAGATGAACCGAGCGAGTATCATTATGAGGAGGATGCATATGTGGAGGATGCATATGATGATGATGTTGTTGTTAAGGACAAAGAAGCTTATAATGACGAAATGGATTATGACGAAGTATATCGTAGCAAGGATATGAATCGTCTGGTGAGAAAGACGTATGAGTTATTTAAGACTGTTGCAGTGACGCAGTTGGAAGAGGCAAAAGAAGCTTATGAAGAAGAGAATAAAAAGGAACGGAAGAATACTGTAAAAAAGTAGGGATAGGTTTCAACCCTAACCCGTTCACGAGGTTGCCCCTCCCCCGTCAAGGGGGGGGAGGGGCAAGAGACGCGAAAGTCGTTTAGCGTAGAAAATAATCGTCCCTTACCGTCCCATAAGCATCCTTTAAGGTTGCCCCATACTACATACTGTTGCATCCCCCAACGGGGGTGACTGATAAAGATTAACGTAATAAGGGAATCGCGAGCTGTAGAATACGCAAAATAACGACTAACGCAACAGCGGCGTAAGCTGCGCCCTCGTAGAGGGCTAATGCATAGTTTATAACGGCGGCAGTCACTTCGGTATTGCCGCCGTTTATATATGGTTTATCGTGGCTCACACCGC
>NZ_BAAIHG010000158.1:0-1093 GCF_054655775.1 Candidatus Termitispirillum reticulitermitis
CAGGGTAATAATATCACTATAGGACCGACCAAATATCCGGGTATTGATTGGGAGCGGATAGAGGCTAGAGCGGCGGAGTTTGGCATAACTTTTTGGTATATGAACGAATGGGGCGATAAGGTTAGTTTTCGCCACCCATTTGACCTGTCAGGCAAGCAAAACCCGTTATTCAGTTTCATAAACTGTAGATTATCAGTATATCCGCATATCTTAAACGGACGCATTTATCCCTGTGCGCCGACTATTATGTCGCCACATTTTAACGCTCATTTTGGCGAAAAGCTAGTTCTGAATGAGCTTGATAGCATAGATATATACAAAGTTAGAGATGTTGAAGAAATTTTACAATTTTTAGCAAAGCCTTTTCCATTCTGTCGCTATTGCGCTAGCACTCGCCACGAAGAGTTTGATTGCTTTAAGCACTCAAATAAGGATATTGGTGAGTGGGTGGCAAGCGCAGAGGAATTGTTATGACAAACAAACAAACAAACAAACAAACAAACAAACAAACAAACTATCTTTATTAGATAGGCTTTTTTCTGTTAGCAGGGATGGCGCGCTAACCACAGTATATTTGTTAGGGATTAGAATAAAACTCGTTAGTGCCAGAAAAAAGTTAGAGTTAGAAAGGTTGCATTTTAAGAAACGTATAAATGAAATAGAGACCAATGTAGCCCAGTTCTACAATGGAGCCATAAACGCTTTTTTACCTAAATCTCACCTTGAAGAGGTTCATATACACGTAGCTGAACACTGCAACATGGGTTGCTGGGGGTGCAACAATTTTTCTCCGCTGTCGAAGGAGAAATATGCTGATATTACCTCTGTCAGTAAAGACCTTGAGCGGATAGTGGAGCTAACTGGCGGCAATATAGATGCTATACACCTTACGGGTGAGAGCCTTTATTGCACCCAGATATTATTCCTTTTTTTGAGGTTACGCGTAGATTGTTTCCGAACATAAAGACGATATATTTAGTGACTAATGGATTGCTGTTATTACAGCAGCGTGATGAATTTTGGCATTCAATTAAGGCAAACAAGATAACATTATCTCCCACAAAATACCCGGGCGTTGACTGGGATAAAATTG
>NZ_BAAIHG010000159.1:0-1080 GCF_054655775.1 Candidatus Termitispirillum reticulitermitis
TGCAGGCGGAGTTGGAACAGTTAAAGGCAGATATAGATAGGATTTCAGTTGAGACTGATTTTAATACACATAAGTTGTTATCGGGTGATGCGTCAGGGCTATGGAGTAGCAGTAATGCTGGGATAGAAGTAATATTGACGGGTGCGCCAGCTGGTGGCAACTATAGGCTGGAGTTTGAGGTAAAGCCGGGACAGAATGCCGTTTATAAGACTAATATATTCAAAGGAAAGAGCGACGCAGTAGTTAGCAATTACTCTATTTCGGGGGATACGGCTCTCGCTGAAAGGCTGACTATCAATATGTCATCTACGCCACAAGCAACTGGCGACATGGGCGAAACGTGGGGTCTCCCGGGGTTCCATATTTACCTTTCTGGTCCGGCGGCTGGTGCGGCAACTGGTACGCCTAGCACGACTGGTGTGGGTGCGCTCCTATGGTCTGATAATGCTGCATGGGGGAGCGATACCGAGCATAGTGACGTTAGTTCACTTAATGCTGGTCTTCTTGCGCCGGGGTCATTGGCTGATATGGAAGTTCTTCTTAGGTGGGACTCTGCCAGCAGTGCCAGAAGTTTTTATGTAGGCATAGAATATAAGGGGACAGGACCTATAGTTACCCAAGCTGATGCAGAAAACTTTGAAATCACACTTTATAGCGTGACGAGTGATGTCACGCTTGTTATACCAGTAGGAACAGGCGTAGCGAATATTACTCCTATGACTCCACCCACTGATGCTATTGTGCTGACAGTTACTTCTATGATATCTTCTTTTGGTATTAGTAACCTTAGTCTAAATCTTAGTAATGTTTCTAACATAGTGCCTGGCACAAAGGGGTTGATGGGTATAACGTGTACTAGTTACACTGCAAGCTCCACATTGGTGCCCGCTGATTACACACAGCGGATAGTTAATATGGATGTGTCAGTTGAGAAAAAGGGCAAGATGAATTTTGGAGCATACCCCGATACGGGTGATTCTAAGATAGGTTTCCAGACGCCACGCGTTATATGGGATAGAGATAATGGCGACCTGCAATACAATGTTGTTACGATTGATGAAGCGGGCGATTTTAAGGTGA
>NZ_BAAIHG010000160.1:0-1077 GCF_054655775.1 Candidatus Termitispirillum reticulitermitis
CAATAGCATCAGCTACAGAAACCATGTCAACTGCCACATAGTAGCCTGAAAAGTTAGTGTATGAGTAAGGTTCTATATCATACGTTCTCTCAATGACACCATCTGCATAGACATCATGAGCAATAGCAGAGCTACCGCGCACTTCTTGTGTTCGCCTCGCGAGCGGGGGACTAATAACATTTGACGCAAGAAATGACGACGCTGCTCTACGGTCGTTGCCACCATCACCAACACCAGCTGGCGCTATATGTACCGTATCATCGCTTACTATGAACTTCGCTGTATTGTTATCCATCCCCTCTACTACAGCATTCGTTATCCCAGGGTAGCTGAGACGTTTCGTGTAGTCCATGAGTTGTGCTGTATGATAGACTGCATTCTCCCCTGCCGTAGTGCTAAATGTTAGCTTGTAGTCTCCTGATACAGGAGCACTCCTGAATATAACATCAACATCATTGCTCGTTGCCGACCATAAACCTGCAGCATCGCCTGATAATAACCTCTTGGTATTAAACTCCGTTGCGTTTGATACCCTGTTAATTTCCGCCTTGAGTTGCTCAAACTCCTTCTGTAATTCCCGCCTATCATTACTCGTATGGCTACCATTGCCCGCCTGACTTGCAAGCTCCCGCATACGTTGCAACATATCGCCTATAACTTCCATGCCGCCATCTGCTGTTTGTAAAAATGAAACGGCGTCCTGCGCATTGTTTGCAGCCTTAGTCAACGCACTAATCTGTGTCCGCAACTTCTCCGATACAGCTAATCCTGAAGCATCGTCTGACGCATGGTTTATGCGCAACCCTGACGACAGCCGCTCTATTGACTTGCCAAGCGTGCTGTTGGCAGACTCAAGATTCCTCTGCGCCACAGAAGACCATACATTGGTGTAAATAGAGAGAGCCACAACACCTCCATGCCAAGCCCGCGACAACTAACGCATTCATTATCCTAAAACGCGCAAGCTAGATAAAAATAGAAAGCCGACTAATACCATAAACGCCAAACGGCGAATAGCTACTAGTCGGCTTAATTATCTTAATACCTAACTTAATTGTAGGTATCTTATACTATAAA
>NZ_BAAIHG010000161.1:0-1061 GCF_054655775.1 Candidatus Termitispirillum reticulitermitis
AACACGTATTGAAAGCTTTGGTTATTCTGTGGGTTATATCCTTTGCGTTGAATGTTCATCTTATTTTTAAGCACCAACCGCTAGTATTTTATATGCTACCCTTTAGGGCGTGGGAGCTACTGACAGGGAGTATTTTAGCTATCTATCAAGCTAAATACCCTTCTTCCGCAAGAGCATATTCTTTTCTCCCACTCCCATTAAGGGTAGGGGGTAATGTAGCTGGCATAGCAGGCTTACTTCTAGTTTGCGTCAGCGTTGTGTGGCTGGGCTATGCTAGGAAAAGCCATTTTCCGGGCACTCTTGCGCTTATGCCTGTAATGGGTGCATTTTTATGCATATCCGCTGGGGGCAGTGGCGTAGCGGGTAGGCTCTTATCTTGGAAACCATTTGTTCATATTGGCAAGCTCTCATACTCAATGTATCTATGGCACTGGGTGCTGATTACATTCTGGAAATACGCAGTTGACAGGGCATTAAGTGTCTTTGCGATAATTGTTCTAATATTAGCAATATATATTCTGTCGTTGCTATCATATAGGTTTATAGAACAACCTGTCCGCAAAAAACGGGTTTTAGTGAATAAAAATACACTTTTTAGAGTTGCTACTGCAATTTGCCTAATTACGATATGTGGCAGTGTAGCTAGACAAATATATAATAAGCCATATTTAGACATTTATGAAAACTACAACTTTGCTAATGGAATCTTACCAGATACTATAAAGAGATACCATGTTATAGCTCATTCTTTTGAAAATAGAGATGATGATAAACCTGTAATCCTGCTGATGGGCGATAGCCATGCGGGTGGATTGCTCCGAATTTTCAACACGTTGGCAGAATATTACGATAAAAAAATTGACTTTTTTGAGTGTGGCGGAAATATTTTGGGCACGTATCAACCGTTGAACTACCGAGATGAGCGGGTAATTAAATGCCATAACAAGCTAGAGGAAACTATTAAAGCCGACAATATAACCGATTTTGTCATAGTCGCACGGCTAGCACTGCATACTTATGGTTTGACAGATTATGAGGCTCAGCTAAAGGATGATAATGGG
>NZ_BAAIHG010000162.1:0-1052 GCF_054655775.1 Candidatus Termitispirillum reticulitermitis
TATATACCACAAAACATTTACTGCCACAGCAAACGATATGCTATATTGAGATGGTGCAAACAGAGACGCTGTGTGTAATTGCATAAAATATAGCGGAGAATGGACAGCGTGACGAGTCCGTAGCTCATTAAAGTGCGCTAACCCCTCGCTAGTCTGTGCTGTCATAGATTCAAATAAATATTTCTGAGAAAGCCACTTAGCCCCATCGCTACTGCTATAGTTAAAAACTTCCTCTTTATCGTTGTTTGCATGGAAATAGTTTGTTGTCTCATCAAACGAAAGACTTTTTTTCTGCCCTGCGTAGTAAGACACTACAAGCAGTTGTGCTATGACTATTACGACAAGTATAGCCCAGTCTCTCTTTAAGAACCAGCTAATCAACCCAGTCCAAAATAAAAGCATGACTATACAGACACCCACAATAGCCGAAACGACAAAGGGCAGGATGAAACTGTCGGGTAATACTACTTGCTGGCTCAGATAAGCCCGTTCAACCTCCATAGATAGCCCTGCTTTACCTTCAAAGTTTATGCGAAACTCACTCCACTTGCCCGCTGCAAGACGCCTAGATGTATTAAAGCCATCGTGAACACCGTCATAAAAGAACCGCAACATTACATTTGGGTGAAATAATGGTTTCGCACTTGATAAACTAGCATTAGGATTATCGGTATATGACACATAGACGTTTCCTACCCTATCATCATTGCGATTTAATCGTGACACTACAAGGGTCAATCGCCTGTAATCTTTTGCCGCTCTATCATTTAGAGCAAGTGTTATAGCACCATTACCCGATTTGCTCCTGATTACATTCTTGTCCACTCCAACAACACTAAAGTGAGCTAAATTTTTGTATAACTCCTGCTGATTAAGCTCTAAATATTTTTGCCATCTAAGCGGAACGCCCAGCTGCCCCGCCACAACGTAGGCTACAAGGCAGTAGGCACACATAACCGTGATTAGCGAGGCAGACAGACAAAGCGACATTTTGAATTTCATACGCCGCTATCCCAGAGCCATACAAGGACTGTTGATGGGGGGGGGGGGGG
>NZ_BAAIHG010000163.1:0-1039 GCF_054655775.1 Candidatus Termitispirillum reticulitermitis
TCGTTCCTGCTAAACCAGCAGAAACGACCTCTTTTATCGGCTCCGTCACTGGTTCGTTTGCTACAGGAGACTGCGGGTTTCCCACTAACACTGGCTCACTGGGCATTGACATCTCACCAGCATCTTCTTTATCTTCATTTTTCGGTTTTCCTCCACCCAGTTTGAACTCCTTGCGCACGGCATCCATTGCATTGTCCGCTTCTTGAAGTTTCTTTTCGGTGTTAAAACCATAATCGGGCACGTGTGAGCTTTCAATAGCAGCCTTGTCGCCTGCAATCTTTTCGCTTACAGCGGCGACAGGCGTGAACGTGATATCTATCACAGGCAGACCACCAAGCTCTTCTAGTATAGAATATACCTCTTTGTCGTCTGGTGCCTTTAGATAGGTCATTTTATAGTATTGAACAGCTTTTTCTTTATCGTAGTCCTTATATGACGCACCTAATAACTTTAACGCCTTGTAGTTATCGGAGTCTGCCATTATGACGTTGATTAACAGTTCTTGTGCCTCTGTCTTGTTGCCCGCCTGCAGGAGTGCACCAGCAAGCAGTGTCTCCAGGTGGGTGCAGTGCGGGTATGCTTCCAGCCCCTTACGGCAGATTGGCGTGACATCAGTGTATTTGTCCAAATAGCTCAACATAGTTGCTATTGGCAAACAGAGCGAAAGGTCTTGAGTGCTCTCAAGCTGTTTCTGGAAAAAAGTCAAATCAGCCATATAAGAAGCTTTTAGCTTCTCACTGACCGCTTTACTATCCTTCTTGTTATCATTCCTCTTGCTAGCCTTCATTAGTCTATATTAGTATATTCCAGACCACTTAGTCAAGGTTTATCAAAGTTGATATATAGCCATAACTTTGCCCCCTCACTAGTTAATCATTTGCATGTGTTTTGTCTACTGGAGCGTTCTTAAAATACAGGTAAAATTAGGTAAACGCTAGTAAAACGGAGCAAAAAGAAAAGCCCTCTAAAATGGGGCTTTTAGCAGACACGAATCCTTGAATTGTTCTTGAAACCCTTTAATCTCTGGGACACTCCGGAG
>NZ_BAAIHG010000164.1:0-1039 GCF_054655775.1 Candidatus Termitispirillum reticulitermitis
CCTATAAAAATGGCAGGCTGGACGGCTATTCCAGAACCTATTATGAAAACGGCAGGTTAAAGAGTGATTCGCGCTTCACTGACGGACTGCTTAATGGGCAGGCTAAAACTTATTACGAGAACGGCAAACTGCAGAGTGAAACGGCGTATTTGTTAGACAGGCGCAATGGAACGTATAATACATATCGCTTTAATGGAGTGCCAGATTTAACGGTAACGTATTATAATACAAAGGCTATAAATGGCGTATGCCATAGTGTAAGGGGTGGCGAGGTGCCGCTTTCGTCAAACGAACTAGATGCCATCAATGCAGGTAGGAGTGTCACGTGCGACTAGCTGGTATTTATGTCTGAAATATGCAGGCTTGACGACAGAATAGCGTCAAAAATTGCAGCAGGAGAAGTAGTAGATAGACCGCTAAATGTCGTAAAAGAGTTGTTAGAGAATGCACTGGATGCTGGTGCTACTAGGCTCGTTGTTGATATTGCAGGCGGCGGGGCAGACGCTATCAGCGTTGTGGATAACGGCAGAGGAATTCCTTATGACGAGTTGTCGCTGGCTATAGAAAGGTTTGCTACTAGCAAGGCGCGCACGGTTGAAGATGTTTATAATATACAAACTTTTGGTTTTCGTGGCGAGGCACTTGCCGCTATCAGTGCTGTCAGCAAGTTCACGTTGAAGAGTGTTCGTTCTGGACATGAAGGTGGCGAAATCAACGTTGAGTATGGCGTAGCCTCAAAAATAATCCCTAGCTCTATCTCAAAGGGAACTAGCATTCAAGTGAGAAATTTATTTGGCAATCTGCCCGTCCGAAAGAAATTCTTAAAGAGCGTGCGCTCAAACGATGCTGAAATATTACGTTTCATCAAGCATTTTGCGATGTTAAACGCTCCCATTGACATAAAGGTGCTTTTTGGTGGCGATGAAGCTTTTCGCACTTACTCCAACCAGTCAATGTTGGACGTCGTTCGCTCGGTTCTGGGCGAAGAGCAACTATCTTTTGCAAAATTTAATGAGGGTGGTATTGAGATAGATGTTTG
>NZ_BAAIHG010000165.1:0-1030 GCF_054655775.1 Candidatus Termitispirillum reticulitermitis
CAAAGAATGATTCTGCACGCCGCATACGCGAGGTAGAGGAAGAGATTAAAAGCGAAAGCGAAAGACGTGCTCGTAATATCATAGCGAGTTCTATACAGCGTATAGCCCCAGAATACGTGGGTGAAATCACGGTGACCGTTGTGAACCTGCCTAGCGATGACATGAAAGGGCGCATTATAGGCAAAGAAGGGCGCAATATTCGCACGTTTGAGAGCGTGACAGGCGTTGATATAATAGTAGATGATAGCCCAGGCGCGGTAATAATATCGTCTTATGATGCGTATCGCCGTGAGGTCGGCAAGATGACGCTGGAAAAGCTAATCTCCGATGGACGCATACAACCTGCCCGCATAGAGGAGCTGTATATCAAGAGCAAGGCGGAGCTGGACAAGCATATACTTGCAGTTGGTGAGGAGACAGTGTTTAACCTAGGACTTCATAACGTTAGTCAGGAAATTATTAAACTAATCGGGCGGTTGAAATACCGCACCAGCTACGGGCAGAATGTGCTAGGGCACTCTATAGAGGTGGCGAAGATTACTGGTATGATGGCAGCTGAGCTGGGGATGGATGAAAAAGTTGCCCGCCGTGCAGGGCTGCTTCATGATATAGGCAAAGCGTTAGACCACGACCAAGATGGCTCTCATGCTATGATAGGATTAGAAGTTGCTAAAAAGCATAAAGAAGATGCGCGTGTGCTGAACGCTATCGCCTCTCACCATGGAGAGGAGGAGTTCAAGTGCATAGAGGCTATTCTAGTGCAGTCTGCAGATGCTATGTCAGCATCAAGACCGGGCGCAAGGCGTGAGGTGCTGGAAAGCTACATTAAACGGCTTGAAGAGCTTGAAAAGATTGCCTCATCGTTTGAAGGGGTATCGCGCTCATTTGCAATACAGGCTGGGCGTGAGGTGCGCATAATAGTTGAACCTGATAAGGTCAATGATGAGCGGCTCATTACTCTATCTAAGGATATATCAAAGAAGGTAGAGGATGAGATGACCTATCCAGGGCAGATAAAGATTAACGTAAT
>NZ_BAAIHG010000166.1:0-1023 GCF_054655775.1 Candidatus Termitispirillum reticulitermitis
ATTGCCCTGAGCAGGTTAGCTATCATTTCAGGGTCTTCGTTAGCAGCCTCTTCTATCTTCTTCAACATTACCTTGCTCTTGACAGATTCTACGTCAAGCGGCGTGCTCTCGTCAAGCTCAGATTCTATCTCACGCTCTAAATCATCAAGCGTTTTTGGGAAACCTGATTCACTACCTACAGGCATTATATCCAGCCCAGCTATTTGCGCATCTATGGCAGACTCGCCCGACATCTCTTCATCAAGGTCGCGCGTTGCGTCTATACGTTTCAGTATCGGTCTAACCATAGCAAAGTAGAATAGTATCAGTATAACTATCGCCCCTAGATACTTAGCTGCTGAAGCAATCCATTCCATAGTCTTCTCCTTCTCCTGCGTAACCTCCTCAACAACCTGCTGAGAGGTATCAAAGGATATATTTGTTACGTCCACAACATCGCCACGTGTAGCGTTAAAACCGACTGCTGATGCAACTGCCGTCCGTATCCTATTAAGCTCATCATCAGTGCGCGCCTGCTTGGTGATAGTAAGAACACCCGCATTTTGCGTCTGCTCTGGTCTGTCGTCCACTACTACAGACACAGTAAGTCGCCTTATCTCGCCACTAGTCTTCTGCTCCTGCGTCACTACCTTAGATATTTCAAAATTTTGAGTTTCCTCTGACTTAGCAAACTCAGTCATAATATTATCTATCAGCTGGTCCGGCTCAGCAAGGTTCGGTTCAACACCCGGTATCCCCTTAGGCATATCTCCTTTGCTATTCTGTGTCGTTTCAACTGTGTATTGTGAACGCAACACGGGAGTATCAGAATACTCTTCCCGCATAATATCACGTTTGTTAAAATCCATCTCTATACTAACACGGGCAACAAACCTGCCTGCGCCAATAGTAGCAGCCAACAGCCCCTGCAGCTTCTTTTCTAGTTCCTTTTCCTGCTGGCGTTGCTGGTCTAGCTGCGTTTGAGTCGTATAATAAGAAGATTTATCCTTCTCCATAAATTCGCTCAAAAGATTGCCGTTAGTG
>NZ_BAAIHG010000167.1:0-1008 GCF_054655775.1 Candidatus Termitispirillum reticulitermitis
CTACTTCGTCATACGATAACTTGCCACTGAGCACATCCTCTACCCCTTTAATCTTGCCATAACTTCCCACAATACATACCCCTAATAAAAAATATATGAGGGGCATTTTAACTTGTGCAATTACAAACTCATTTTTCGGCTTGCTTTATCGGCTGAAAAGTGGTAGGTTTGCAATTATGAGTGAAGTAAGTTTCTACATAGATGGCTTTAACCTATATCACAGTTTGAAGGACTTTGCCCCTGATTGCAGGTGGCTTGACTTATGGGCATTATGCTCAAAGTTTCTGAAACCTGATGAGGAGATAGTGGCAATTTATTACTTTACCGCTTACACTATGTGGAATGCTAGCAAGTTCAAGAAACACAAAGACTATGTGAAAGCTCTGCAATCTACTGGGGTCAAGCCCATATATGGCAAATTCAAGAAAGTAGATAGATACTGCAACCTGTGCCACCGCCAATACTCTACCCACGAGGAAAAACGAACTGATGTCAATGTCGCTCTATACCTCTTTGAATCGGCAATGAAAGACGAGTTTGACAAGGCGATAGTTGTGTCTGGCGATTCCGACCTTATCCCTTCCATAGAGATGATACAGCGGGACTTTCCCAATAAGAAAGTAGGGGTGCTTATTCCGTTAGGCAGGAAAGCTAAAGAAATTCAGAATGTGGCTGATTTTTCTCTAAAAATCACGAGAGAACATATAGAAAGCTCATTATTCCCTAAGAACGTTGAAGCCGTGTCTGCTCCTGAGAAGTGGTTGCCTACCAAGTAAAAAACCCATCTCCTACGAGATGGGGGCGATGAGCCAAGCCCATCGGGATGATAGGTATATTATATTATAATTTTTTTACTTTGTAAAGTATTTTTTAATTTTTGTAATTCCACAAGTTAAAATGCCCCTATTTAGGTGTTAAAGGTATGCTGTTTTCCGTTGTAGAATATAGAGAATGATTTATCAATGAATTCGCGGACGAGGACTTTGTTAACTCTAGGGGCGTGAACGG
>NZ_BAAIHG010000168.1:0-1007 GCF_054655775.1 Candidatus Termitispirillum reticulitermitis
GGCGAATGTTCGGCTAGTGTTCACGGGGCAAACAGGCTCGGCACGAACTCGCTACTAGACTTAGTAGTGTTCGGGCGCACAGCTGGCAGGCTTGCAGCCGAGCATGCCAATAAGACTAGTTTCGTTGACCTGTCAAAAGATGCAGGACAGGCGGGTATTGAAAGGCTTGAACGCTTTGCTAATGCTAACGGCAAGCACACTTTTGGTGATATTTACGAAAAGATGGCTAACGTTATGCAGGTAAAGGTCGGCGTGTTCCGCAAAGGGGATGCTATGCAAGAGGCTCTGAAAGAGTTGGAAGGTTTAGCGGCTAATATGAACGACTACAGGGTGAACGATAAGTCTAAGGTTTATAACCTTGAACTTATAGAAGCCCTTGAGCTAGATGACCTGCTGACGATTGCGCGCACTATCACTACTGGTGCCATTGCCCGCACGGAATCTCGTGGCTCTCACTACAGGGACGACTATACAGAGAGAGACGATGAGAAGTGGCAGAAGCATACGCAAGCCTTCCTTGAAAAGGATGGCAGTATAAAACTAGACTATCGTCCTGTGCGTACTAAGCCGCTCACGACTGAAACATTCCCGCCGAAAAAACGGGTTTATTAAAACGGAGGTAAATTATTATGGAAAAGAAAAAATTTGTCTTTGAAATCTTTCGTTATAACCCAGATGACGGCAAAGGGGCACACTACGACACTTATGACGTAGAGCTTGACCCCAACACGCTGATGTTGTCTGCGCTGAACTATATAAAGTGGAATATTGACCCCTCCATATCGTTCAGGCGTTCTTGCCGTGAAGGTGTTTGCGGTTCAGACGGAATGAATATTAACGGCGTAAACATGCTTGCATGTCTTACGCGTATAGTTGACATAGGTTCAGATACTATCACAATTCAGCCACTACCGGGTATGCCTGTGGTGCGCGACTTAGTTGTGGATGTTGAAAGCTTTATGAATAAGTTTATAGCTGTAAAGCCGTATATTATCCGCAAGTCGCCT
>NZ_BAAIHG010000169.1:0-981 GCF_054655775.1 Candidatus Termitispirillum reticulitermitis
GGGTTTTTGGACAGCTGTTTCACCAGCTCATCAAATGGAACGTCAAATACATCCGAATTGCCCCGTTTGCTACTCTGGACTACGCCGTCAAATACGGGGATATTCCAGTTTTTATTATCAAATAATGGCTTTTTAGCTGTTTCAATAGGCAGTTTAGCGGAGGTATTATTGCTTGTGCCGTCCATCGCACTCACACCAGCGAAGGCATCCTTACAGTAATATACTCGTTCAGGCATAATGGAGGTGCACTCGTCCAGCACATACCGCTCAGATAGAGCTGCGCCGCCCAATAACACCTTTACGTCAAGTCCCGCTTGCTTGAAGAGTGCAATGTTCTCTTTCATTATCTCCGTTGATTTTACAAGCAACCCGCTCATACCGATAGCGTCTGCCTTGTGTTTAACGGCGGCGGCTATTATCTCTGCACCGTCAACTTTCGTTCCCATATTTACCACATCATATCCATTGCCTGATAGTATAATGTCTGCAAGGTTTTTGCCTATATCATGCACATCTCCGCGCACGGTGGCAAGAACTACAACGCCTTTGCTGGTGCCACTATCCCCTTTTAGGTATGGTTCCAGCACAGTTGAGGCAAGTTTCATCACTTCGGCTGATTTTAACACGAACGGTAATAGCATTTTCCCGCTATTGAATAGTCCGCCTACCTCTTGCATGGCGGCTAACAGCACGTTGTTTAGTATATCCATAGCACTCATAGTGCCTAAAAGTTTATCTATCAGCTCACTAACACCACTGGCATCTCCCTTGACAACCTTTGAAAAGAGCAGTTCGTCAGCGGGCAACTTTTCTATAGGTGTTTCAACCGTATCAGCTATATATTCAAAATGTTTTATGAACGCCATTAACGCACCGTCCTGCCCGTCTAGCAGGTGTTCGCATAGCTCAAGTTCGCTAGCGTTTATAGCATTTAGCGGCATTACTTTTATAGAATGAACTATTGCCGCATCAAGCCCCGCC
>NZ_BAAIHG010000170.1:0-971 GCF_054655775.1 Candidatus Termitispirillum reticulitermitis
TTCTCAACTAGGCTCAATATAACCCCTATCTTATCGCTAACCTTAGCACCACCCAGTATCGCCGCAAAAGGTCGCTCTGGACGGGACACTATCTGAGAAAAATATTTAACCTCTTTCTCTATCAAAAAACCCATTGCCTTATCTTTAGTAATAGCAGGTAGTCCATAGACGGATGCATGCTTGCGGTGACAGGTGCCGAAAGCGTCATTTATGTAGACGTCATAACCAACACCTAGCTGCTTTGAGAACTCAGCATCGTTTTTTTCTTCCGCCACATAAAAGCGCAAGTTTTCAAGCACTAAAACCACGTCTTGTTCTTGGGTTTTCAACGCATTTGCTACATCAGCACCAACACAATCTGACACAAAAGATGCCTTAAAATAGTTCTTGGTGTTGATATAATCAGCTATGGGTTTCATAGAGTATTTAAGGTTTTTCTCCCCTTTCGGTCGTCCCATGTGACTAGCAACAGTGGCATAGCCACCCTGCTCTATGACATAGCGGATAGTTTTCACAGCCTCACGTATGCGCGTATCATCCGTTACTGCACCGTCCTTAATAGGAACGTTAAAATCCACGCGAATAAAGACCTTCTTACCTTTAAGGTCAATGTCTTTTAATGTTTTTAACATCACAACTCCCGTCTTATAGCACCCGCGACATCAGTTCTGCTGCACGTGAAGAGTAGCCCCACTCATTATCATACCAAGAGAATACTTTCACATTAGTGCCTTCCAACACTATAGTGAGTTTAGAGTCAAATATAGACGAGCTTGAGTTGCCATTGAAGTCGTGTGAAACAAGCTCCTCTTCAGTGTATTGCAATACATCTTTCAGAGCACCATTAGCAGCTTTCTTTATCGCCTCGTTGACCTCTTCTTTAGTGACAGAGCGTTTAACCTTGCACGTAAAGTCCACAATGCTGACGTTCGGGGTCGGCACGCGGATAGCAAGCCCGTGCAACTTACCTT
>NZ_BAAIHG010000171.1:0-969 GCF_054655775.1 Candidatus Termitispirillum reticulitermitis
CTGTGCAAGCGGACCTACTTGGAAAGGTTTGCCATCGTAGCGTGGAGCCTTGCACCAACTATATTTGCCATTCTCGTCAAAGCCTGTGTATTGCGGGTCAGACGAGCCTTCCCACGGATGCTTGCTACCGCCTTTCGCATACCACGCCCTGTCGCTACCTTCAGCAATTTTAGAACGCAAATCCTTATCTCGCCAGCTATCTATCTTCTTGAAGGTGCTTAAATCGCCATTCCATATAATGCCGCCTACCTCTTGAAATGAATGCGCAGTCTCATCAGTTGGAAGTTCTGGCACGGACAGATAATTTACTACGCCCCTGCCTATATTGAACCAATCTTTATATGTATTAGCTACAAGTATTACGTCTGGCAAGTACACCTTATCAACAAATTCCTTAACTTCAGACAGGAGCGTGTGCAGATAAGATATACGTTCAATATTAAACGTAGCAGGGTTGTCAGGGTTAATAGCCGTAGCAATACCTCCCACAACATAGTTTTGTGGGTGCGGGTCTTTGCCACCTATAATAGCCATAGCTTTTGAAGCTCTGCGCTGGTAGTCAAGAGCGGTCAGATAGTGTGAAAATAGTATCAAGTTTTCTTCGGGCGACAACCGCATAGCAGGGTGCCCCCAATAGCCTGAGCCGAATATGCCTAGTTTGCCCGTATCAATAAATTTCTTTAACCTGTCCTTAGTTGCTGTAAATGTAGCAATGCTATCTTCAGCCCAGTCTGATGAGACTGCGCATTCATTTCAAGAGGTAGGCGGCATTATATGGAATGGCGATTTAAGCACCTTCAAGAAGATAGATAGCTGGCGAGATAAGGATTTGCGTTCTAAAATTGCTAAGGTAGCCGCCTATATCGGTGCTGGCTGGTTAGCTATCCGTATGGTAGATATCGTCATTCGCGGGCAATTCACTGCAATCTTTTCATCAGGCTTTTATTCGCTGGTGTTTATCTTAGAGAT
>NZ_BAAIHG010000172.1:0-969 GCF_054655775.1 Candidatus Termitispirillum reticulitermitis
CGTCCTCAACCTCTTTTGTGTCGTCAGCCTGTTCAATCTCTCGCGTCACCTGTGTAATCGTTGCCTCTTTTAGGCGAGCACTAGTTACGTGTTCCTCTATAATATCAAAGATAGGCTTATCAACATCAAGCCCTACAAGGATACGCACCTTTTCAATACTCTCAAATGCTTTGTAAAGTCTATGAAACCCTGATGCTCTGAAATAGCCGACTAACACGTCAAAATATTGTGCGTGGCGCAGAACACTCGTGAATCTAGTATAAAGGCTAGATTCAGCCGTATTATTCGTAAAAAACTTTAAGTCTGTGCTAGACATGCGCAATCAATATCACGCACAGCCTAAAATGTCAAATACGCCTTGACAAAATCCCAGCCTGCTATTATCCTGTCAGGACAATGAAGACAACAACATCTTATTTATTGGAAATAGGCTGTCAAGAGCTACCTGCGGCATTCGTGCCGCTTACGGCAGACTATCTGAAAGGAGAGGTGGCTAATCAGCTTGCCAGCTTGAAACTGCCTTACACATCCATTAGCGCGGGCGGAACTCCGCGCCGTGTATATTTATGTATAGACGGGCTTCCTTATAGGCAGGATGATAGACAGGACACTATATTTGGTCCGCCAGCGAAAATTGCATTCAATACTGATGGCACTATTAGTGAAGTAGGGTTGAAATTCGCTAAAGCAAGGGGGCTTGACAGCTCAACTATTACCAAAGCTAAAAATGAAAAGGGTGAGGAGCGATTAGCGGGCGTGCAGAAGCTCACAGGTGCTGATACAAAAGATTTGCTGGCACAGCTTATCCCCGTTGCTATCCATAATATACCATTCCCTAAATCTATGCGTTGGGGGGAGCATAGCATACGTTTTGCTAGACCGCTCCAATACGTGATGTCTATATTTGACGGACAGCTACTGGAGCTAAATATTGACGAATTCCCCGCGATAGATACGAGCATTGGGCAT
>NZ_BAAIHG010000173.1:0-962 GCF_054655775.1 Candidatus Termitispirillum reticulitermitis
AAGGGAATCGCGAGCTGTAGAATACGCAAAATAACGGCTAGTGCGATATTGGCGTAACTGGCGGCGGCTACTTCGGTATCACCGCCGTTTTTTATAATTAAAGGCACAATATGGCTTGACACACCTATAAATATAGTGTATGTTTATATAGGTATAATCAATGGACGATATCAAATTTATTTGGGACGAGCATAAAAATGCGTCTAATCTTAAGAAACACGGCGTTGATTTTACTGACGCAATGCGGGCATACTACGACCCGAACAGGATAGATTTTTATGATGCAGAGCATAGCACAGACGAAGAGGAACGTTGGATTTTTCTTGGAGTGGTGATGGACGTTATTTTGTTTGTTGTTGAAACCGAACCAAATGAAAATACTATTCGGATTATTTCCGCACGATTAGCATTGAACAATGAAAAGGAGAAATACTATGAAAACTACAGTAAAAACAATTAAAACGCTCCCCTCGTTAGATGAGGAACGCATTAGAAAGCTAAAAATGATGCAAGACACTGACATTGATGTGTCTGATATGCCACCACTGACGCAAGAGCAACTTGCACGTTTTGTCCCAGCAAAGCTGCTCAACCGTTCACTATATAAACCTGTTAAGGTAGCCGTTAAGGTGAACTACGACGCTGACGTTTTAGAGTGGTTTCGCTCATCGGGCAAGGGTTACCAAACAAGGATGAACTCCGCCCTACGAGAGTATATGATGACGCAGATGCAAAGATAACAAAAAATGAGGCTTTAGGCAGAGACTCATATGTGGAACGAAAAGCATTTGACTTGGTATTTATAATGTGTTATGAAACACCCCATAAAAAATGAGCCTAGAAATTTTATCTAAACTAAGCTTGAACCATAGGCAATAAGCCTATTAGCTCTTTTATACTGTCATTGTCGTCTTGTCAGACTTAGCAATGTTTTCAAGCACACTCTCTACAGAGCGTATGTC
>NZ_BAAIHG010000174.1:0-955 GCF_054655775.1 Candidatus Termitispirillum reticulitermitis
TCTGATGGCAATAGTTTTATCGCTATGAAGGGCAACGAGGTATTTAAGCGTGCTGTGCCCATGATGGCGGATTCTGGGGTTAAGGCATTATCGCGTAGTGGGCTTACGGGGCTTGAAGATATTGACTGGGTATTGCCTCATCAGGCGAACTACCGCATCATAAAGGCGGTGTCTGAGCGGTTGAACGTAGATATGGACAAGATGCTTGTGAATATTGAAACGCATGGCAATGTATCAGCTGCAACCATACCTGCACTGTTAGATGAAAATATTCGCAACGGCAAGATTAAACCGTGTGATAATTTGCTCTTGTGTGCGTTCGGCGGTGGCTGGACGTGGGGTGCATCGGTGTTGAGCCTCTAATAATTTAAGCTAAAATTGGAGATGTTTATATGGGTTTGAAGGCTGTAGTATTTCCTGGTCAAGGCTCTCAAAGTGTCGGTATGGGGTGCGACCTGTTAGAGACAGCTAGTGGCAAGTATTTTAAGGAGGCTGATGCAACGCTTGGCTACTCAATAAGCGATATAATGTTTAATGGGGGCGATGAAAAACTACGCCTCACTGAGAACACGCAGCCAGCGTTGTTGCTACATAGTGTTGCTCTGTGGAAACTATTAGAAGCGAAGTTCAAACCAGACTATTTTGCTGGGCACTCGTTGGGGGAATACTCTGCGCTGGTGGCTGCTGGCGGGCTTGAATTTATGGATGCTGTGAAAGCAGTCCACAAGCGAGGTTCGTTTATGCAATCTGCCGTGCCTGTGGGTGTTGGCGCAATGATGGCGGTGCTCGGCTCTAAGGACGAAGATGTGATTGCTGTCTGTAAGGAGGTATCTCGTCCCGATAGTATTGTTGAGCCTGCTAACTTTAATTCTGATGGGCAAGTTGTTGTAGCGGGGCATATTGCAGCATTGCAGCGGTTTGAGTTGGCGATGAAAGCAAATGGGGCGAAGCGTGT
>NZ_BAAIHG010000175.1:0-952 GCF_054655775.1 Candidatus Termitispirillum reticulitermitis
CAGTTAATGGGCTTGAAACAGCTAAAAATGGTAATACAGCGAGAACTGGTATGTCATTGCATCCACGTTTTGCCATACGTGTGTGCCTAGTATAGCGTCTTTGTAGTGTGCAACGCTGGTTTCCTGTGAGCGGATGAATAGCCCTACCCATAAGACGCAGGACGCTCCTGAAACTACGTCTTAATATGGTAGTTTTCTATCTAATCTACTATTTAAGCTACTTGCTCTTGTATTAGCAGGAGTTGGCTCCGTGATAGCAAATGCTGTCTCCAAGATAGCAAAGCATCCCCATGTGTTAACAGGATGGCTAATCAGAACAAGCAATAAATTTGATTTTGAGGATTTGATACTATTATGTACCAGTAGTTATACTTGTTTGTCTCATACTGTATGCTCTTTTGTCTAAAAATAACTCAAAAGATTAGCCCTGATAGTGAACATCCGTAAAGAACAAAAGCCCCCTCACGGGGGCTACTATTAGCTTTGTTATACAATGATGTCGTTCTGAAGTTTCTTGACTTCGGCAAGTGAAAGCCCCACAAGGTCGGCAACATCCTCTACAGGATAGCCATTAGTCAATAGGTTTTTGGCAACGTCCAGTTTCCCTCTCTGTTCCCCTCTTTGCAAGCCTTGCTCTAAGCCTTGCTCTAAACCTTCTTCATACCTAGCCATTTCAGCGTCTTCTTGTGTTAATTCCATAGTTAGCATATTGAACACCTCCACTGAGTGTTTATGTAAAAAATCTCTTAGTATCCCTCGTTCTATACATATCTTTATCGCCCGCTCCATAGCACTAGATAAAGCTACTTTATCCCTGCTATTTACCCCTCTTGTCTCCTGCCTAACTACCTCCACAAACTCCGCATA
Source organism: Candidatus Termitispirillum reticulitermitis (assembly GCF_054655775.1). Classification (NCBI taxonomy): domain Bacteria; kingdom Pseudomonadati; phylum Deferribacterota; class Deferribacteres; order Deferribacterales; family Termitispirillaceae (SeqCode); genus Termitispirillum (SeqCode); species Candidatus Termitispirillum reticulitermitis. The sequence goes on from NZ_BAAIHG010000175.1 coordinate 868, forward strand.
GTCCCCAAGCGTTCCGCTCGCTTTCAATACCTTGCCATTATGCCCTTTATTAACATTCAGCACACGAGCTTCTAACTCTAAAAAG
>NZ_BAAIHG010000176.1:0-948 GCF_054655775.1 Candidatus Termitispirillum reticulitermitis
CCCCGTTCTCTATAGTCATAGCTGTGAACTCAACGTGAGGCTGATTAACATCCCAGAATACCTGCGGGATAACATTGCTACCAACAGTATTCGTTCCATTAGGCACGTCAATCTCTATGCGAACATTTTTGATACCATCCATATTCGCAGGATTGATATTCCAGCTGGTAGCGGGATCAACCCAATTGTGACTTACTACCTCAACGTCAGGGCTATTCGATTGATAGTAGGATAAGGCTTTATCACCGACGGTCATGGCATCCGCGCTAATTTTTGTAATATGCAACTCAATGTTATTATAAACTCCCGGTGACGTTTGTTCTTGAATGTATGCCTTGTAGTTTCCCGAGTTTTGCCCTATAAATGCGGGAAAATGCCTTGTTCCATCAACAGGATCCATATAGTATGCTCTCATCCAACCAGTTGCTGTTTGATAAGCCCTTGTGCCGTCTGAAAGGTTAATAAAGTTTAGCAATGCTCCAGTAGAGAAAGGTCCGCTTTGGGTTTGTGTATGCACCCCATCAGTAGCATCTGCTAAAGATACACATTCGAAAGCGACATAATAACCTGAAAAATTTTGGGTTGGATACTCATATGGCTGAATATCGCGTCCAGCTACCACCTGAAGTCCATCCTCAAATATATTTTGTATTCCGCCGCTATGAAGCTCAAGAATAGCGTAAGAATGACTTAATGCGTTCGTTTGGAGTCCACCGGGTGTATTTATTTGCCAAACTGTTCCAAACCGACTCGACTCTATATGTACTGTATCATCGCTTACGGTGAACTTCACTGCTTCGTTATCCAGCCCCTCTACTACGACATTCGTTATCCCACTAGGGTAGCTGAGACGTTTAGTATAGTCCATGAGTTGTGCTGTCTGATAGACTGCATTTTCCCCTGCCTTAGTGCTAAATGTTAGCTTGTAATCTCCTGATACAGGGGTAG
>NZ_BAAIHG010000177.1:0-932 GCF_054655775.1 Candidatus Termitispirillum reticulitermitis
TGATAGACGGGAGCTGCAAAAAGAGTTTGACCAGCTCAAGGCAGAAATTAACAGGGTATCAAACGCAACGGAGTTTAATACTAAAAAGTTATTATCAGGTTCAGCTGCTGGCTTATACTCATCAAGCAGTAGCGATGTGGATGTTATATTCAGGGGTGCGCCTGTCGAAGGGAACTACAAGCTGACGTTTAATGTAGACCCCGGACAGAACGCCATATATAAGACGAATATATTCACGGCGGGAGCTGATTCGCTAGTAGCGAGAGATGGCGTTAACACTTCTGGCATGGCTAACTTCACTACAAGCGGGGATATACGCATATTTGATGGTGCCACATTAACGTTTTCGTCAATTGGTGCTAATTCTTATCCAAAATACCCTACTCTTTTAGGAATATACCATACCAGCATATCTGAAGATCCAGGAGACTACGACACTACCACTGCTGCCCTTACTGGTATTGGGGTTGTATCAGGAAATGTCACTAACGGCTTTATAGGTCTTGAGTTTAATGAGAGCGTTGTTGGTGGAGCTGGCAATACAGGCACAGTTAGCCTCACCTTTACAGACGCTGCGACTGGTGCAAGCGATAGTAAGCAAATAGGCTATACATACGCAAATACCACTGATATAATATTTGATAGTGTGGGAGCGGGTTTAGATTTTGACAATGGAATGAGATTGATAATATCGAGCAGACTAATTACTCCTGGGAACACTATTACAGCCGGCGACAAGGTGCTATTCACAATAGGTAATAGTATCAACACACCTACCGTCAGAGTTGACAATATTCAAATAGTTGGGAGTTCCTCTACGCATACTTGGGTTAGTAGCTATGACCCTTTTGGGTGGGAGGGTCCTGGAGTAGCCATTAACCCTAACAGCGGTGGTAGCTATTATGCGGTAAGTATAGTTGATGGGCAGTTTG
>NZ_BAAIHG010000178.1:0-929 GCF_054655775.1 Candidatus Termitispirillum reticulitermitis
AGGCTCACCCAAATCAAAATATACATGCAAAAGTTTATATCACGAGATATGGCGATAATTTTCCTAACTACGGGAGCGTGATAACAGGCTCAAGCAACTTTACTGAGAGCGGGCTTGTGGGAAGACGTGAATTCAACGTTGAATTAAAAGATGCACCTGATGTAAAATTTGCATTAGCCCAGTTTGAAGAGTTGTGGAAAGAGGGCATTAACGTCACCCAAGACTATATCAGTGCAGTGCACCTTAAATCTCCGCTTCGCGAAGACATCACCCCTTATGATTTATATCTAAAGTTCTTATATGAATATTTTAAGGAGGATATAAATGCTGACGTTAGTATTAAAATTAGCTATCCGTCAAACTTTAAGAAGTTAAAATATCAGGAGGATGCGGTTCACAACGCCAAACGAATATTAAACGACTATAACGGCGTTCTCATTGCCGATGTGGTGGGGCTTGGCAAAACCTATATGACGGCAATGCTCTTGCAGCTCCTGCCTAGCAAGAAGCTGATTATCTGCCCTCCTGCACTGACGGAATACTGGGATAGTACCCTGCGCGACTTCTATGTGCAAGGCTACAAAGTCGTTTCGCTGGGTGTGCTTGATGATGTTATAAAGAACGATAAAGACTATAAAAGTCTTGAAGCACTAAAAAAGGTGACTTATCAAGAAAAGTTGGGCACGTCTTATGAAAAGATGGAGCGGGTTAGGGCGATTGCCGCTAAGTTAGCGGGTGTTGTTGCCACCGACAAGCTAGCAGTGGTAAATGAGGCGGCAACGTTATGCAAGGCTGACTTAATGACTGAAATGGTTTATGAATTCCCTGAGCTGCAAGGCTTTATGGGTAGAATATATGCAACTATTCAAGGCAAGTCTAGCGAGGTGTCGGCTGCCATAGAGGAGCACTATCAGCCGCGCTTTGCGGGG
>NZ_BAAIHG010000179.1:0-922 GCF_054655775.1 Candidatus Termitispirillum reticulitermitis
TTGCTAAGGTAGCCGCCTATATCGGTGCTGGCTGGTTAGCTATCCGTATGGTAGATATCGTCATTCGCGGGCAATTCACTGCAATCTTTTCATCAGGCTTTTATTCGCTGGTGTTTATCTTAGAGATAGGGCTACTGGTGGCTGGTCTTTGGAAATTTTATAATGCCAACACACCTAGAAAATCATTTTACGCCGCAATGCTTACGTGTTGTGCAGGCGGAATATACCGCATAAATGTGTACCTATGCGGGTATAACCCTGGCAGTGCTTGGGTGGCGTATTTCCCGTCATTTATAGAGTTTATGGTAACCTTTGGCTTGATTGCGCTTGAAGTTTTGGGGTATATAACGCTTGCTAAACTATTTAATGTAATGGGTAAAGAACACTAGAGGAAATGAGGAGATAGGTATATATGGCTAGAATAACGATAGACCCTGTTACTAGGATTGAGGGGCATCTGCGCGTAGATGTTGAGGTGGACGGTGGCAAGGTATCTAAGGCGTGGAGTAGTGCACAGGCGTTTCGCGGGATAGAAACCATTGTTCTTGGGCGAGACCCTAGAGATGCTTGGGTGTATGCTGGGCGTTTCTGTGGCGTATGCACGTCCGTTCACTCAATGGCATCTGTCCGTGCGGTGGAAGACGCCCTGAACGTGGCAGTTCCGCTCAATGCTCAATACTTGCGCAATATAATGGTAACGGCTCACACATTGCAGGATAATATCGTTCACTTCTATCACCTGTCTGCATTAGATTGGGTTGATATTATTAGTGCGCTGAAAGCTGACCCTGCTAGGGCGGCAGTTTTGGCGCACCGCTCATCAGACTGGGCTGAAGATAGCATTGCTACATTTACAGCAACTAAGGACAGGTTAAAGAAATTTATTGATACGGGCAAACTAGGCATATTCGGCTCAGGCTAT
>NZ_BAAIHG010000180.1:0-876 GCF_054655775.1 Candidatus Termitispirillum reticulitermitis
AGCTCCTCTAATGCGGGGAAGTATTTTCTGTCAATAGTTGAAACCTTCTGAACAATATTGTGGTTTTCGTCAAGCGACTGTCTTTCGGGCAATATATCATCAGCAGATACGTGGAATAGTTCACATATTTTATGCAACGTCTCTGCTGATATGCCCTTTACACCACGTTCAATCTCTGATAAAAATTGCGATGATATATTCAGCTGTGCACTAGCGTCCTCTTGCGTAAGCCCTATACTCTTCCTATGCTGGCGCACACGCTCGCCTACATATTCGGCAAACTCTTTATGCTTGCGTTCAAATACAGCCCATAACAAGCCACTGTCGTCTGTGCCATTGTATTTATGCCTAAAAACACCCGCAAACCTATATACACCAATTGAAAGTTTTATGAAAATATACACATCTGACTGCAACCTCGCCCTGTTGGTTTCCAACTCTAACGTTGCATCTGCGTCCCCGTTCCTCTCAAAATATAGCTTGAACAGCCCACGCCCTTGGTCAACCCACCTGTTCGGATACCTTTCACTACCTAATATGCACTTTACGATTACCGCCTCATAACTTCCCGCCTTGCCAAGCGGAGGCAACAGATACGTGCCAGCCTGCTTATTGCTACTGCCAGCTATGCGCAGAATATCGTCTGTGGAACAGGTTTGCCCATAAGCGAGCTGTCCAAGTTCGTCTATAGACATAATCTTAACCTCTTTTGACAAACTATACCAGCAGCAGATAGGCAAAACTACAAGCAAAAAACGCTAAAAAATATCTTTAATATAACTATTGACATAATTTATAGTTATGTTATACAATCTGCCAGTGGTGTATTCACAAAAATCACTATTTATAGGTTATGCTGTCCATATATAACTCACG
>NZ_BAAIHG010000181.1:0-875 GCF_054655775.1 Candidatus Termitispirillum reticulitermitis
TGTATTTAGCACACCTAAAACGTGTAGAGGATATAATATTAGGGTTAGCTAGTAATGCAACGGTTGAGACACTCACAAAGGGGCTAATGGAGCAGGTTGGCAGGGCGATAGAGCCGATGTCGTGGCTGTTAGGCATAAGGCTATCTTGCGAAACTTGAAACAGACGGCAAAATAACTGCCACATTCAGCGACTGCGCCATTAGATGGACACGAGTATAGGCTATCTAACGTAGTAGCACAGGGTTATTGCCCGCATATAACGGCGGGTTCATTACCCTGTCGTAGTTTGTGGCATTTGCTAAAAAGTTTGGTATTTGACTAGCCGCTAGTTTCGGCGATTCCGCTATAAACGTAAGTGGGTTTAGCCATTTGCCCCTGTGCTGAATGCGGTAGTCTAGGTGCGGTCCAGTCGCATAGCCCGTTTTCCCAACGTAGCCTATTACCTGCCCTTGACTGACAGATGAGCCGACCTGAACTTGTTTATTGAACCCATTTAGATGTAAATAATATGTGTGGTAGTCGTTGGCGTGCCTTACGTGAACGTAGTTGCCATTGGCTTTGTTATAAGACTTTTCTACAACAACGCCAGCGGACGTGGACATAACAGGTGTGCCTATAGGTGCGGCATAGTCAACGCCGTAGTGCGGTCGTCTAACGGCAAGCACGGGGTGCATACGAGAATTAGAAAAACGCGATGTTATCCTAGCATAAGGCAATGGCACACGAAGAAAACCGCGTTCCATAGCCCTGCCCGCATTGTCATAATATCCATATTTGCCGTCTGTAGCAAAATAGTAAGCCCTGTGCTCTTTGCCACGCGTGGAAAAATTAGCTGATAAAATCCTGCCGTATCCTATAAACTTGCCATTTACAAA
>NZ_BAAIHG010000182.1:0-873 GCF_054655775.1 Candidatus Termitispirillum reticulitermitis
CCCTGTAGGTGCGTGTATCGGCGTAAAGGGAACGCGTATAAATGCTATCAGTGATGAACTGAATAAAGAAAAGATAGATGTGGTTGTTTGGTCGCCAGACCCGCTTACCTTTGTCCGCAATGCTATCAGCCCTGCAAAGGTGCTGTTGGTTAACGTGATAGAGGACACTAAGATGTTTGAGCTGGTTGTGCCTAACGACCAATTGTCGCTGGCTATTGGCAAACAGGGGCAGAATGTGCGGCTTGCGGGTAAGTTGACGGAATGGCGGCTTGATATATTCAGCGAATCAGAATACCAAACTACGCGCAGAGAGCGTATGCAAGAGCAGGAACAAGAGCTGAAAAACCATATGCGAATGTATTCGCTTAATAACCTTGATGGCATGGACAACAACAAGATAGAAAAGCTGATGGAGCGCGGGATAGACGACATTGAAAAGTTATCTAACGCTGATTCTGATGAACTGATTGCGTTGTTAGGAATATCTGAGGACGAGGCGTTGAACTTAATTACCAATGCGCTTGAGCTAATCCCCAGTAGCGATACTCCAGAGGACGGCGTAGCAAATGCGGAAAATACTGATAATGGCTCAGAAGATGGCTCAAAGAGCAGTGAAGAGAATAAGCAGTAGTAATGTGAATGTGATGTATGTGAGATAAACGAGGCTAAATAATGGCGGACTATAAGCTAACTGATGTGGCTGACGAGCTTGGAATTAAACCTGACGAGGTTGCAGCGAAGTTGCAGGGGACGGGAGTAACTATTCCTGATGTGGCTGGGGCTACCATAACTATGGAGCAGCTACGCGACATATTTGGCAATGATATGCCAAAACGGATGATACTCTATTTGCGCAAACAGCGGCAACCGGTG
>NZ_BAAIHG010000183.1:0-872 GCF_054655775.1 Candidatus Termitispirillum reticulitermitis
GTTTCTTAGATGTTTCCAGTTGGGTCGGTAGCTCTTTCTTTGCTTCCTCAAACCCTTGATTTAGTTGAGCCAACTCTTCATTAAGGGCAGTAATTTTTACACTAGCCTCATCTAATGCCGCAATTTTTCCACTCAACTCCTGTGTAGCAGTGTCAAGCTGGGTTTGCAACTCGTCCATTTTGAGCAAAATATCAGCAGATACCGTTGGAGAGCTATCTTTATCTTTCGGCTCACTTACATTTCCTCGCTCCAAGCCAACTACTGGGAACGTAGGCTGGAAATCGGGCATCATATTCTTCATCTCTTCCATTTCCCCGCTACTAGGCTCGTAGGGAGAAAACATACCGCCAAAGTTGCCTAACATAGGCATATGAGAATTAACAGTCTGTTTGGACGCACTAGTTATAATTTTAGGATTGATTCGTTTATCCAACACCTGACGAACACCACTACGCGGTTTGTTGCCGTCTCCTAACAACTGCCCGCCTTCAGCCAGCATCTGAACGCTAAAGGTGTCATCTTTGAAAACCTCTGGCAGGTATCCAAATTTGCCACGTCTTAAAGGTTCAAACTCCTCTATCTGTGGCTTACTCGCTTTCAGGTCTTTGCCGTCTCTGACTATCCTTGCCATTTATTCTCCAAAATAAAACAGACTCTACACAAACGAGTTTTCTTCGCCGCCACCTATGCTTATCACGCCTTCGTCATCAAGCTTACGGGCAACAGCAACAATACCATGCTGAGCCTGTTCCACGTCTTTTAATCGTATAGGTCCCATAAACTCCATCTCTTCTTTCATTGCCTCTACGGCACGTTTAGACATGTTCTCAAAGAACCTCTCCTTAGTTTCATCATCGGCACCTTTAAGCGCA
>NZ_BAAIHG010000184.1:0-870 GCF_054655775.1 Candidatus Termitispirillum reticulitermitis
AATGCCGCACAAAAGCTGCCGAGCAGGGAGATGAAAAAGCACAACATAATTTAGGCTATCTTTATGAAAATGGACAGGGAGTAGAACAAAACTACAAGAAAGCCTTTGAATGCTACACAAAGGCTGCCGAACAGGGGGTAGTGCATGCTCAGTATGCCATAGGTGTCTTATACCATTATGGACATGGAGTAGAACAGGACTACAAGAAAGCCTTTGAATGGTTCACAAAAGCTACCAAGCAGCTGGTGCATGCTCAAACTGCTTTAGGGATACTATATAAACAGGGAAAGGGTGTAAGAAAAAACTACAAGAAAGCTGTAGAGTGGTTTGTGAAAGCGGCAAAACAAGGAGACGCACTGGCGCAACACCACTTGGGAGATATGTATTATCATGGACAAGGGGTAAAGCAGGACTACAAGGAAGCCTTTGAATGGTTCACAAAAGCTGCCGAACAGGGATATGTAGGTGCACAACATAATTTGGGCTATTTTTATAAAAATGGACAGGGAGTAGAACAGGACTACAAGAAAGCCTTTGAGTGGTACACAAAGGCTGCCGAACAGGGAGATGCAAACGCACAATATAGTTTGGGTGTCTTATACAATTATGGACGAGGGGTAGCGCAGGACTACAAGAAAGCCTTTGAATGGTTCACAAAAGCTGCCGAACAGGGGGATGCAAGCGCACAATATAGTTTGGGTAACTTATATAAATATGGAGATGGAGTAGAACAAGACTACAAGAAAGTCTTTGAGTGGTACACAAAAGCTGCCGAACAGGGAGATGGATTAGCACAATATTGTTTGGGTGTCTTATACCATTATGGACTTGGAGTAGAACAAGACCACAAGAAAGCCTTTGAATGCTACA
>NZ_BAAIHG010000185.1:0-865 GCF_054655775.1 Candidatus Termitispirillum reticulitermitis
TCGGAATTCAGAGATACGTTTTGTAGCGGATGAAGATATTCTTAGGGCGTTAAGCATAGAGCAGATACAGCAGTCTGAGAATGATGTTATAACGATGAACGTATTTGATGCGCATACAGAGCAGTATATCAATAGTGATATATCAATAGACTATATGATGAGGGGGGTTATAAAGGGGGTTAATATAAAGCTCAACCCGAATATAATTACCAGTGCGAAGATGGGTGTTGATGGCAATATAGTATTTGAGCAGGACGCAGATTTAGACCCGCAGTATATCCATATAGCGAACAAGGAGACTAGTTCGCAGATAGGTGCGAATGCTGGGCAGTATATGGATATAAGTGTAGGCAGGGTTGATACTGTGTCGTTAGAGATAGATGATGTATATCTGACTACCTTGCCTGATTCGCAGAGGGCACTTTTTAAGATAGATTCTGCCATTAAAAATGTAGTGCAGCAGAGGGCGGAGATAGGTTCTCGTATCAACAGGATGGAGCATGCGTTGAAATCGTTATCTATCGGACAGCAAAATATTCTGGCGGCGTCAAGCAGAATAAGGGATATTGATATGGCAAAGGCGAGTGCGGACTTCGCGAGGAACCAGATAATGATGAACGCAGCCACGGCAATGCTAGCACAAGCTAACCAACTGCCACAAATGGCACTACAGCTGATAAATAGGTAATAACAGCCTTTTGAGTCACCTTCCCCCGTAGTGAGAGAAAATAACTTCTTAACTTTCCCTAACAATCTGCCGATAGCGAGTGGCGTTGCATGGAGGCAAAGACTAAAATGGTATAGTTGTAATAGGGGAGAGCCATGCAGATTTATACTAATTCGTTGTCATTTACTGCCAACAGAC
>NZ_BAAIHG010000186.1:0-833 GCF_054655775.1 Candidatus Termitispirillum reticulitermitis
AACCGACTTCATCACTAGACGAGGAGCGTCAGCAATCATTTTTGGAGTTATTAAAAAACGTGTGTGATGAATCAGGTGCCAGCCTAATATTTGTCAGCCACGATAAGCGATTAGCGGCAGCTTTTTCTCGCAATATAGCCCTAAAGGATATAAACGTGCTATGAGAAGACTATATTTATTAAAAATGGCTGTTCGCAGTGCACTAAATCGCAAAGCTACGCTGTTTTTGTTAGTTATTTCTGTTGCACTCTCTACTATATTACTGATAGGTATTGAACGAGTGCGCTTACAGGTGCGGAGAGGTTTTGTTCAGTCAATATCTGGGACTGATTTAGTTATCGGAGCGCGTGGCAGTGGTATGGAGCTAATGCTTTATGCAGTTTTTCATATAGGCAGGGCTACCAATAATATGAGCTATGATAGTGCAAAGCTCATAGCACAATATTCAGAGATTGCTTGGGCAATACCATTATCGTTGGGGGATTCCCACAGGGGATATTCAGTAGTAGCAACCACTGCAGACTATTTCACACATTACAGATACAGACAGAATAGGGGATTGACATTCAAAGAAGGAAAAGCTTTTGAGAATGTTTTTGATGTGGTGCTTGGTTATGAAACAGCGAAAAAGTTAAAATATGGATTAGGAGATAGAATTACCCTTTCACACGGTTCAGGTGTTGAGGGGCTGGCAGAACACGCCGATAAGCCGTTCAATATAGTGGGGACACTGGCAGCGACTGGAACCCCAGTTGACCGTTCATTGTTTATCAGTCTGCCAGCTATGACTGCATTGCACTTAGACTGGTCTGCAGGGGTGCCTATACCAGGCT
>NZ_BAAIHG010000187.1:0-815 GCF_054655775.1 Candidatus Termitispirillum reticulitermitis
ATAAAGTCTGATACCGTGTCGCTGCCGACTAGCCTGCCCGTGTGCGCATCAGACACTGTTGCATTTATGCTACTAGCCTCAGCCTTTTGTATAGTTGATATGCCCAGTGCATTCAGTATGCTTTCATCTCCGATGAACTTTAACTCTGATTGTTTCCCCGTCAATGCAGTCTGGAACACTATAGTGCCTTGCACGGCGTAGTTTCCAGATGTAGCTGTGCTACTAGTTGGCGGAACATAGTGGACTAAATCGCTGGCAGAAAGGGTGCCTGCCATACCCAACGTCTTGATAGCTTCAGCCAGTTTAGCAGTTAAATCAGCGATGGTATCTTCACCTTCTATGTAGATATCCACATTGCCATTATTGCCATATATGCTTAAGGTCTGTGTGTTATCTAGGAGCATGCGACCATCAGAATTAGTGAACTGCGCTATATCTTTCAGCTTGGTGCCGGCTAAGGCGGCACTGCCCGCTTTCACGGCTGATAACGTCACAACGCCCGGAACAATTGGATTATTTAAATCTCTATCCCAGTTGACAGTTGATGTGACAAATTTACCATCAACTATATTAACAGCTGTAAATTTGCCGCTACTATTGGGGTCAACAGATATAGCCACTTGATTGAGATTCGATGACGGAGCGATAGTCAATGTAGCGGTGTCTCCGACAGGTTTAGTAGCCACCCTTACATGATGAGTGCCAGTAGTTGACGCCCCTACAGCTAACAGAACCTTGTCGCCGGCTTTAACAGCATTGGTGACTATCCATGATGTTATTGCTGCTGTGTATGAAAGTCCATTATCAAACTTAAA
>NZ_BAAIHG010000188.1:0-808 GCF_054655775.1 Candidatus Termitispirillum reticulitermitis
GGTGCAGTAGTGGCAGCATCAATGCTTACAGCTGACTATGGAACGCTATTTTCGCTATCTATAGCGTTCATTGCAGGGGCACTATCTGGCATAATCACTGCACTGATACATATTAAACGTATAAAACGAAAACCAGTTGTAGATTAAAGCCTAGTGTGTAGGCGTGTGTAGATTATATTTGGGCTAAGCCCAAAAATAGAAAGAAAAGTAATAGCTAGCTGATTTAGCTGAGCCAACAGGCTGTGGCAGTATGCTATTCATATTCATAACAGGAGGTTACATCAATATTTTTAGTATGTCAAGGGGGAATTTTGCAAATCCCCCAGATGATTTCCAATTACCTAGAGAATAGCCAGCTACTACCCATATCTATGAACGGAATCTGTTTCGTCCAACCATTCGTGGTCATGATTTTTGAGATAGTATGTTTTTGGTATTCAACCCCAGCAGCAAAGTGGATGATAACAATGTCATCATATTTTACGTGCTCTAGTGCCTTATTGAAACTCAAGATATTATTGGGAGATACGGCAACAGTTTCGCGTAAATTCATCATAATAGCTCCCATTCTTTTTAAGTCTACATTGCCTATGCTAATCATAGGCGTGTCTCTGTATGGTTCAGCAATCTTTGCATAATCGTGATGCCTAGAATATGGGAACATGTCTTGAGGCTTTAATTTGTTAAAAAAACCAGTAAGTGAAGCTATCAATATCACGCTGGCAATTAGTTTGCGACATAAAGTTAAGTTGCAAATCACCTTGCTAGTTAGTTCATATATGAGCATAACGAATAGCAGAGCTAGCGA
>NZ_BAAIHG010000189.1:0-807 GCF_054655775.1 Candidatus Termitispirillum reticulitermitis
TCAATATTTGCCTTTTTGCTATTACTGCATTTACTGTTGCTACCCCTATTTGCCGTGTTCTACGATATAAACCTTGTGTCCAGTCCATTTATGCTATGTGTCATACTGGGTGCTACTTATGCTTTTTCACTACTGGGAACGCTCTTTTCGCTAATTGCAGCTGGCAGCACCAGCAGAGAGATTTTATTACCACTATTGCTATTCCCTATGTTGATACCAGTAATAATAGCCGCCATTGAGACTACAAATGGGTTAGTCTCCGGCGATGCAGTGAACGAATATATTATATGGCTACGGCTTATAATAGTTTTTGATGTGATATTTACGTCTCTTGTATCGGTATTGTTTGAACACGTAGTAGAGGACTAAAGGGTAGCGATGTAATAATAAAACCCTCCCCCGTAAGGGAGAAGGTTCTATTTCGGTTGATTATTTCTTTTGAATAGCGTGTAAGCCTTTTTCAGACAACAGTCCACAAACAGTGCCTATTGCCAGCGACACCAACGTAGGCTCTAACTTAAAGCCTGTGGCAAAGAATGCCGCAGCACCGATGAAAAAGCCTGGTATGAAGTGCAGAACTGGTATCATAGCTAATACGCAGATAACAGCTGCAATCACGCCTACCGATATGCCGAGTGATAGTGCTTCGCTTAGCTTTGGCGTAATAAATGTGAGCGTCTGCGTGAGGCGCGGGGTAAGCTGAGTGAACAGAAATATAATTACCCAGCCCCAGCCTGCACCAATCAAGTTAGAGAGACCACCTTCAATAAAGCCTTTCCCCTTGCCACCAACGGCAAAGAAACTAGC
>NZ_BAAIHG010000190.1:0-799 GCF_054655775.1 Candidatus Termitispirillum reticulitermitis
AGAAAATTAAAAGAAATATTTATCTCTTAGCAAAACCTTGCTTTTATGTGCAAAAGAGTTTATAGTTTAACTAGTTAGACTATATTAAAGGAGTATGCTATGCAAGCATTAGGAATTTGGCAAATACACGATGCAAAAGCTAGACTTACGGAGTTAATCAAGCACACACACGTATCGCCGCAGGCGATTACTGTTCATGGCAAACGTGTAGCAGTCGTTCTGTCGGCTGACGGGTATGATGAACTTACTTCCACGCAACCTAATCTGTATGAGTTTTTGCAACAATCTCCACTCAGAGATATTGAGCTTAATTTAGACAGGGACAAGTCAACCTATACGCGTAATATTGAGTTATGAACTACTTAGTTGATACAAATGTTATATCGGAGCTTCGCAAGCCTAACTGCAACCCTAACGTAGCAACTTTTGTAAGCAAAATACCAAGGGATAAGTTATTTATTAGTGCAGTATCTATCGGTGAAATTGCTTATGGTATATACAAGCTGGCAGATGCTGAACGTAGGAGTGAACTATTATTTTGGCTAAATGAAGGCATAATAGGCTGGTTTAGAGGACGCACTGTGAACCTAGATACAGAGATTATGATAGAATGGGGTAATATGTGCGCTAGGCACGGCAAAAGCCTCTCTATAATTGACTCTCTAATTGCCGCAACAGCATTATCGCACCATTTCACTGTTGTTACACGCAACGTAAAAGACTTTGAAAATATCAAGAACTTGTCCGTTGTGAACCCGTGGCAGATAGTAGCTAACGCTTGACATTGGGGAGTAGGGAC
>NZ_BAAIHG010000191.1:0-790 GCF_054655775.1 Candidatus Termitispirillum reticulitermitis
TAGTGTTGTTCAGCTAGTGTCTCTGTAGGTGCTAATATTACCGCCTGATAGCCGTTCTTAACAGCCGTTAGAGCTGCAATAAAGGCAACGATTGTCTTGCCACTGCCGACGTCCCCCTGCAAGAGCCTGTTCATCTGTGCAGGTTTTCTCATATCGGCATATATTTCTTTAACCGCTTTTCGCTGTCCGTCAGTTAAGCGGAACGGCATTATCGCAGCAATTTCCTCCAGCATAGCACGTGGAGTGTCGTATATTATCCCTTGCACTAGGCTATAGAGTCGCTTTTTTAATAAAAGTCTTAATTGCAGATAAAACAGCTCTTCATATATAAAACGCACCATAACAGGGTGGCTACGTGCCGTTATCAGTTCGGCATTGACCACCGTGTCGGGCTTGTGCAACGTATTGAGAGCATCCTGTATATCGGGATATTTATATTTATAACGAATCCATTCTGGCAACGTTTCATTGGCGTATTTTAAGTATTCGTTTAAGGTGCGTTCGGCTATAGCACGATATAGTTTTTGCGATAGCTTTGTTGGTATTGAATATACCTGTCTGACTGAACCTACTTCAGAATCAGCTAGCAGTTCAGGGTGAAATATTGACGGAGTGCCATTATATGGTGCCACAGCACCATATAGATTATATTGTTTGCCTGCTTGCAGAATATTTGCGGGGTAGTCAGCAGTGAAGTGTAGCCAAACACCTGTAAAGTAGCCATTAGCTGACTTAAATATAGCCTGAAATACGCGTTTTTTCTGCCGTGTCCACGCTATTTTAGAGGTTT
>NZ_BAAIHG010000192.1:0-767 GCF_054655775.1 Candidatus Termitispirillum reticulitermitis
GTCTTCACAAATTTATGTATTTACCCCTAATGGCGATGTGGTAGAGCTACCATCGGAATCCACTCCGCTTGATTTTGCCTATTCCGTCCATTCAGAACTCGGCAATAGATGTGTAGGTGCGAAAATTAACGGGCGTATAGCGCACCTGAAACATCACCTGCAAAACGGCGATAAGGTTGAGATTATTACCAACTCAACCCAAGAACCTCATAAAGACTGGCTCTCCTTTGTAAAAACATCTAGGGCGCGGACGCGCATAGGCGCGTACTTGCGCAAAAAAGACAGCGAAAAAGCGATAACACATGCTACTTTATTGCTTGATAAGGAGCTACGGGAACGAGGAACTACATTTAATGAAGTGTTTGAAGACCAAGCATTGGTTAAGAAACTATTAGAAAAGTTTAAGGAGCGGACTACTGATGATTTGCTGATAGCTGTAGGTTTTGGCAGACTTACGCACCGCAAATTAGTAAATGCTCTCTATCCAGAGGACAAGGCAGATGAAGAGCCGCTTAAACAGCGTCCTCCGTCTAAGGGAGAGCCGTTTAGAATTGCGGGCATAAACGATATGATGATAAAGATTGCTAGATGTTGTTCTCCACTACCGGGTGATGATGTGATAGGCTATATATCAACTGGCAGAGGGATAGTCGTTCACCGCCGCGATTGTTCTAACCTGAAAAGTTCTAGGATGAATCCTGATAAGCTGATAGAGGTAGTTTGGGATACTAAAGCTGAATATGCTACAACAGTGCGGAGTGGATTCC
>NZ_BAAIHG010000193.1:0-757 GCF_054655775.1 Candidatus Termitispirillum reticulitermitis
GTCTGCCGATAAAAGCTCTAGCTACTGCCACTCTCTGTTGTTGCCCTACTGACAAGTGGCTAGCCCTCACCTGCCACAAATCATGACTTAAATCTAGCCGTTCCAGTAGCTCTTCTGCAGATTTTAAGATGGAACTGCCACCGCCAAGTGTCCGCTGCCTGCGGGCAACTGAAATATTACAAGGCAAGATTACGTTATCTAACACTGATAGATATGGGACTAAATTAAACTGTTGGAATATGAAACCCATATTGTTCCCGCGAAAGTTATCTCTAGTGGCAGCTGACATCTTATCAATCCTTTCTCCCAACACGGTGATATTGCCCGATTGCGGGATAATAATACCACCTATCAATGCCAGCAACGTGCTCTTCCCACTACCGCTAGCACCGACAAGAAACAGCTGTTCTTTCTCTTCAAGGTTAAACCTAGAAATATTTAGCAGAGGCGATTGCCCCTGCCAATGAAATACTATATCCTCTAAGCTGACTACCATTTTATAATGTTGCTTTCACGTGTTAGTTCTGTAGCCGCCTGCCCATTAGGGGTAACCATCCGAACTTCAATCTTTTTAAGATTGGGATATAGGGAGAATAATTTAACGTTTAGGCTATTCAGCTTACTAGGAACAGCACAGCTAAATACAAAGTCTACCTCTAAATCATCATGCTTATCCTTTCCGCTCGGAACACCATCGTCTTCAATGTCAACTTTTTTTAAGGTGCAACCAGCTTCAGCATTAAAAACAAATAGTTTC
>NZ_BAAIHG010000194.1:0-749 GCF_054655775.1 Candidatus Termitispirillum reticulitermitis
TAGACGGCAGACCTAAGCTCACTAACCTAAACGAAGTAATTGACGAGTTTATAAATCACCGCATTTCGGTGGTTACTAGGCGGACGGTGTTTAGGTTGCGCAAGGCTGAGGATAGATTGCACATTGTAGAGGGGTTGCGGGTAGCGGTGCAGAATATTGATGAGGTTGTTAGGATTATCCGTTCGTCAAAAGATTCTGCCATTGCTAAAGATAAACTGAAAGAACGTTTTGGCTTATCTGAGTTGCAAACGCAGGCTATACTGGAAATGCGCCTATCACGTCTAACTGGGTTAGAGATAGACAAGCTAGATGCGGAATACAAAGAGTTGCAAGAAAATATTACGTACTATAAAAAGGTGCTCTCTGATAAACCGACCCTTATGGGAATTATCCGCATAGAATCGCAAGAGATAATAGATGTATATGGCGACAAACGTCTAACGGAAATTACAGCGGCAACTAGCGATATAAACGAGATAGATTTAATACCTGATGAGCCTATGGCTGTAACGGTTACGCATAACGGCTATATCAAACGCACCCCACTGTCGGCGTTCTCAGCGCAGAAACGTGGTGGCAAAGGCAAGAGTAGCGCAGCATCTCGTGAGGACGATTTTGTTGAGCGGCTTATAGTCACCTCAAACCATGCACAGTTGCTAGTCTTTACCAGTGCAGGTAGGGTACATTATCTAAATGTGCATAAACTGCCTGAGATGAATAGAGATACTAAGGGGAGGCATATTTCCAAC
>NZ_BAAIHG010000195.1:0-731 GCF_054655775.1 Candidatus Termitispirillum reticulitermitis
ACCATCTCATCATAGAACTCTTTAACAAACATATCAACGTCTGCGTCTTTGTTAAACTTTTTCTCCGCCTGCGCTATGTTGGTAGCCACGCGGACAAACAACTCCGCAGGTGTTTCTACTGCCCTACCAGCGTTGTTTTTACGCAAATAACGTTTCTCAAGAACTGTCCTAGCGTTAGCGTTTAATGAGGGTCCATCCCCAAAATTCTGGTTCATCAAGTATCTCCTTATGCTATCGTATCCCTATTTATTTTATCTTGTTTCGGCAGTTGCTACAAGTTAATTTAATTTTAAGTTATTGGTAGAATAAAGTTATAACTAGTTGATAAATATAACTATTTATCTTAAACTATTTATCTAAAATGGGGCTGACCGCTATGCTCTTGAAGTGTGTATATGTCACAAAGCCTATCGGCGTATTTTTAGGTTTTTTAAGATATTTTTTTAATGTATAGTCCACAACAACTGAGCGTTCCCCCTTGTTTTTGCTGTGCCCGGCAACCAATCCTGCAGCATATTTTATAATATTTTCGCTAACTTCACCGCTTGCACGTATTATGCCATGTGCAGATGGAACATCTTGCGTGTGTAACCATATATCATTAGCTATTGCTAACGACTATAAAGAGGAGTTAGGCTTTGTTGGTGCTGTGTCTTTCATTAAAGATGAACTAACTCACGGAGAGCTGTTTTACAAGGCAAGTAATGGCAAGATAGTCCCATTTCCGCCGT
>NZ_BAAIHG010000196.1:0-728 GCF_054655775.1 Candidatus Termitispirillum reticulitermitis
GCGTTAGAACTAGATGCCGTTAAGAACATAGTATCGCTAGATGTGAAGAAAAGGTTTCTCTGGCTGGTAGGCGATAGAACGGCGCAACAAACTATGGCGTATATTATGCAAACCGATATGTGGGTATCCCCAGAGGGCAAATACTACGTGTTGGCACACGTAGACTCTACAAGCGTTAATCAGATATACGAACCGATAATAAAAGATGAACTAGAACGCCTAAAAGCTTATGGGGATGCAGAATATCTAGCACAAAGCCCGACTAAATAAGCATTTAAGCATTAACCATGCAGTAAAATACGTTTACTTTTACTATGGTCTGCTAGTTCAATAATTACATCCGATAAGATATATTATGTAAAGTAAATAAATCTTACTGGTTTATAGACTTGCGAATAGACTTGCGATATAGTAGATATGATATGAAATATGATTATGACACGGAGGTGTCTCTATGCGTCTTGCTAGATTTGTTAAATATGCTTTATTGGGTTGTTGCATGTTGTTCGCTATGGGTTGTGCTTTTACTGATACGCCAGCATTGGGACTGATTTGGACTAATGCGACCGGTCCTGTGACAGCCACAGGCATTATTGGTAATAAAAAAGGTGAGGCGTCATGCACCAGTGTATTAGGCTTGTTTGCGCACGGAGACTGCAGCATCGCTGCCGCTGCGCGCAACGGTGGCATTATACGTGTCAGTTCAGTTGATTATAGAGCAAAACGAT
>NZ_BAAIHG010000197.1:0-712 GCF_054655775.1 Candidatus Termitispirillum reticulitermitis
TCTGGTTGAAACGGTAAGTGTGGTGGCGGAGCAATCGGAAGAAACTAATCAAACAGAACCTGCTGAAAATGAGTTGCAGGAGCTACAACCAGCAGAAGAGGTCACCCAAGAAATTGCTAGTGTTGACAAAGAGGAGGTAAAAAGAGAAGTAGAGGAGGCTGACGATGATGAGGCAGGAGAGGAGAAAGCAGAAAATAAAAAAGATGATGGGGAAGAAGAGATAGAAGAAATAGACGATGGACTGACAGACGATATAGATGTTTTATCAGGCACTTCGGATGATAGTATGTCTAAACTAGCAATTTCTTGGGTGACCTCTTCTGCTGGTTGTAGCTCCTGCAACTCATTTTCAGCAGGTTCTGTTTGATTAGTTTCTTCCGATTGCTCCGCCACCACACTTACCGTTTCAACCGCTGTGATAGTTGCCATAGCCGTAATAACGGCAGGTTCTGGAACAACTTCGCTAGCTTCAAGTGCGCTGTTAGCTTGTTCAAATGCTCCAAGTGCCGCCGCTAAGACCTCTGCTTCTTTTTTAGCTTCTTGTTCAGCTACTTCCCGTTTTTTATCCTCTTCAGCTTGCCTAATTGCCACGACTTCGTCTGCCATAGCCGTTGCTGCACTAGCCATAGAAGCGGCAAGTTCACTATCTGACATTTCAGTTTCTACAGGCTTTACCGCCTCCTGTTTAACGTGTTCAACGGATTCGTTCATA
>NZ_BAAIHG010000198.1:0-708 GCF_054655775.1 Candidatus Termitispirillum reticulitermitis
TCGTAATTTGGATTGACCTTTGCATATTCTTCGTAGGTATAGATTTTCACACCCCCGTCCAGAACCTTTGCGATTTTATCTTTCAATGTCGTGCTGATATACTGCGCGGCAATATCGGATACTTCTTCCTTATGCTCTTTATAGGATTTTTTTGAGCGCAATAATGATTTGCCATTATCGTCTGTTAAATCCACCAACGACCTGTCCATCGTTATGTCTATATCTTCGGAGAACCGGTCTATCAAGCCGTATCCCTTGGATAGCGAAGTGCCGCCACGAAAACGCAAAATTTCTGACAACTCCGTGTCGGCAAATATGCGCCCCAGCACCCAGCAGACCCAAAAATCTTTTTCCACCATTGCAAGCGGAATGTTCAGTTTCGTGGAAGTTTGCCCGAATAATTCCAAGCGTTCCGCGTCTGATAATTTTGCAAGTTTATCCATTTGCAATCTCCTTTGCCTTGCGGATTATATCAACCACCCAGCCCGCGACTTTATGCGATGACTTTTCAATTTTCACCCATTCGTCCGCCGTAAAGCGTTTTGCAAGCGTTTTTATAAAATCGGGTTCGCTGGCGTGAATCTTGCCCAGCGATTTCAGCGCTTGGATTACAAGGTTTGCCTGCTCGTTGCCTATGACGCTTTCGCGCAACATCCTATGGCGGAATTCAAGCGTGGTGTTTCCGATTTTGTATTTTCGCGGGCTTCC
>NZ_BAAIHG010000199.1:0-704 GCF_054655775.1 Candidatus Termitispirillum reticulitermitis
GGCTAACTTCGGACGTAGTATGTTGCGCTATGGGGTCGGGGCAAAATATACCTTTAACGGGCTTGAAAACCTTGCTCCTAGCAGGGCGTATATTTTAGCGGGAAACCACCAGAGCTATGCAGATATATTTTTAATTTTTGCCGCCTTGCGTGAACGCGGTATGAAAACGTTATTTGTGATAAAAAAAGAGCTTCTATCAATACCATTATTCGGTATGGTAGCTGGGCAAATGGGGCTTGTGCCGATAGATAGGAATGAAACAAAAGATAGTTTGAGGCTATTGATGCAGTCTGTGAACGAACTGCCAAAAGATTGCTCACTGGTGGTATTTGTTGAGGGGACTAGGACAAAAGATGGCAACCTGCAGCCGTTTAAGCGCGGAGCATTCCTGATGGCAACGCACGCAAAGCTACCCGTTGTGCCGTTCGTAATAACAGGGACTATGGATATAATGTCTGCAAACAATATGCATATTCATCGTGGCAGAAGCTGTCAAATAACATTTTTACCCCCTATTGAGTCAGAGGGGATGACTGCAAAGAGTATGGGCGATAAGGTGGAAACACTGATTCGGGCTAAATATGCAGAATTGCGAACCGCTAGGCATTAACACAGCGACTAGCAGGGTAATATTGGGTTTCGGTGGCAATCTTGGTGATGTGCCACAAGCATTTAGCAGTGCTGTGCAGGCACTAACTGCTGAT
>NZ_BAAIHG010000200.1:0-699 GCF_054655775.1 Candidatus Termitispirillum reticulitermitis
GCTATTGCTAACGACTATAAAGAGGAGTTAGGCTTTGTTGGTGCTGTGTCTTTCATTAAAGATGAACTAACTCACGGAGAGCTGTTTTACAAGGCAAGTAATGGCAAGATAGTCCCATTTCCGCCGTTTAAGGGTGCTACTGGCATCCCATTTGAAGAGCTAAATGAAGGACTGAACATTGGGCAAACTGCTACACCGCTAGACAAACAGTATGAAGGGCTAAAGGCACATCTTGTTAAGTTCTACCAAAACGAGGCTGACCACTACAAACGTATACTCTCTAAGGTGGAGTCTGAGCTTTTAGAGGCACAGGGAGCTAATCGTCTTAATGATGAGGCTAATATGATAAAGGCTAATCTTGCAATATTGTCAGATAAGGGAAGCTATGTATTAAAGAGCTATGAAAGTGGCATAGTTGTAGATGTGCCTTACGAATATTCAGCTGATGAACCCCCTGTTAAGTATATGGAACGCCTATATAAACGAGTAGCAAAGCTAAAACGAGCTTTACCGCTTCTTGCTACAAGACTAGAAGAGGCTATGCAACTGAAAAAAGCTGCAGTAGAGCAACTTTATTATATATCATCGGCTGATATATCAGAACTAAAAGAGCTTTCAGAGCTGCTAGACAAAAAAAAGTATAAAGAACCTAGAAAAACGACTGACAGCGGGAAAGATTTTATCAAATATGACTATGAG
>NZ_BAAIHG010000201.1:0-693 GCF_054655775.1 Candidatus Termitispirillum reticulitermitis
TGGTGAGTGCCTCATAGCGAAATGGTAGCCCATATATTACGTCTCTGCGGGTAGCAACGCCAAACTCCTTTAGTGCTTCAAATGTTTTATCGCCAACGCCCTTTACGTTTTGGATAGTTTGAGCCAAAATTGTTTCAAATTCAGCGTTAAATGGAGCATCTGCTTGTTTTGATAGCGATAGCCGCAATTCATCAATAAACGTGTCTAGTTGTTTAATATCAGGCTTACCTTGTTTAATCAGCTTTTCACAGCCGACTGCAAGCTCTGGAGCTATATCTGACAGGTGTTTTAATAGCTCTCTTAACAGTGAAACAGGCTCTTTGGCGAAGTCTGCATAGTTTTTAGATATTTTGTCCATGAGGACGCGCAAATGTGGTAGCGCAAAATTCATTTTTCTGCTCTATTAGTAAAGCTGGCGAGCAGTTTTTCTGGGTCTAGTATAACCACCAGTGCATTATTGGTATTCACAAGTCCTGTTGCAGGGCTGCTTTTATGAATGCTATTTTCACGCGGAGGTTCTATGTCATCTGCTGATACGTTCAGCACCTTATCAACTCTATCAACAAGAAGACCGAGCTTTATCCCCTTTATGGTTGCTATCATTATGCGCTGCTCGTCGTTATCTTTTTCTAACTCAAGCCCGAAGTGTTCGCACAGGTTCACTATGGGCAAAACATCACCGCGAACATCAAT
>NZ_BAAIHG010000202.1:0-686 GCF_054655775.1 Candidatus Termitispirillum reticulitermitis
AGCCAAAATGATTTATAAGTCATAAAAAAGGCAGAGGCAGGTGAACCCCCAAGAAAAGCAAGATAAAGGCTATCTTTAGGTATCCAAAGAAAAGTATGCCTATTGTTTCCACAATAGTAATTAGTGCAATAGTTATTTTTACTGCAACATCAAGTATTTTTATTACGTCCATGCCTCAATATTAAGGTTATTTTTGATAAAAGTCAAGGAGTTTTTATGGCACAGTTTGAAATAAGCACGATAATGAGTATTATTGATAAGGTTTCTGCTCCTATGAAAAACATATATAAGTCTTTATCGGCTAATAATTCGGGGTTTGCCTCGCTCGGCAGGCAGATGATGTCTGTTGGAAATAATTTAGGAATGGTAAAAAAGGGACTTGTCAATTTTATCCCGCCGTTATCACTTATCGGAGGTGCTACAATTTATAGTGCAGTCAAGGGTATGAAGGCACTTGTCAATTCAACGGCAGTTTTCGGTGATAGAATGGCAAAGACAGCTGATAAGCAACATATTTAGCCACTTCCTCTGTCTGTTGCCTGTAGATAATCGCAAGGCATTCTGCATCTTGCCTAGCGTTTTATATGCAGATTATTCATTCTGTTTATAGCTATAATGTCTTTCGTTCTCTGTTACATTGATATTTATGCTGATATAGCTTGGCAGTGTAGTAGCTAGGTCTAGTT
>NZ_BAAIHG010000203.1:0-684 GCF_054655775.1 Candidatus Termitispirillum reticulitermitis
GCAGGTTGCTGTCTTGCGGAGTCTTGCCACGCTTGGCAAGCTCTGACTCTATATATTCAAACCTGTTTATAAACTTTTTGCTCGTTGCTTCTAGTGCCCTTTCAGCATCTATCCCCTGTCGTCTCGCTAGGTTGACCAGTGCAAACATAATATCGCCTAGCTCCTCTTGTATATTTCCATTGTCTTTGCCGGCAATGGCAACTTTCAGTTCATTCAGCTCTTCGTCTATTTTTAGTAGCACATCTTCGTCCCGTTCCCAGTCAAAACCAACCTTTGCCGCAGCAGCTTGCAGTTTAGTTGCCTTTTTCATAGTAGGCGCGGGCTTTTTAGCTCTCCTTAAAACGCCCTCTTTTTCTGCCTTATGCCCTTTCTCTTGTTTTTTAATCTCCTCCCAGCGCACGAGCACCTCGTCTGAGTTTATATCCTCACTGTGTGCAAGCAATGTTCCATCTGGGTTGAACACGTGCGGATGCCTGCGGACAATCTTTTCAGATATACCTTTTACTACATCCTCTAGCTCAAAATGCCCCTCATCTTTTGCAATTTGCGCGTGCAACACTACATGCAACAACACGTCCCCAAGCTCCTCGCAGACATTGTTAACGTCTTTATTCTCAAGGGCAGCCAACAGCTCGTAGGCTTCGTCTATAAAGTCATCTGATAGAGTATATAGCGTGTGTTGCT
>NZ_BAAIHG010000204.1:0-683 GCF_054655775.1 Candidatus Termitispirillum reticulitermitis
GCAGAAGCCGCTGCGGTGCAGCAGGCGATGAGTGCTCTCGGTCTCGGAGGTGGCGCTGCGGCTAGTTCCAATATGGGGATGCGCAAGGCTGCGGTGCTATTGATTTCGTTGGGTGAAGAGTTGTCGTCTAAAGTGATGGCATTTTTTGATGACGACGAGGTAATGGAACTCTCTAGGGAGATAACCCTTACTAAAACGGTTCCACCAGAGAGGATAGACGATATTATAGAAGAATTCTATAATATGATGCTTGCCAAGAAGTTTGTTGCTAAGGGCGGTATTGATTATGCAAAATCAATACTAGTTAAATCGCTTGGTCATGAACGTGCACGTAAGATTATAGACAGATTAACTAAGATGATGGAGCAATCTGTCGGCTTTGAGTTTCTTGCCCGTGTTGACCCGAAACAGCTAGCAAAGTTCATTGTGAATGAGCATCCGCAGACTATTGCCTTGATATTGGCACATCTTGACTCTACACAGGCGGCTGATTCTATGGTTCAGTTGCCTGATGATTTGAAGTCTGACGTGGCTTTACGTATTGCTAATCTGCAGGATATATCTCCGGCGGTTGTGCGAACTCTGTCAAAAGTGCTTGAGGAACGTTTTGAATCTATGTCGTCTTATAATGTTGAGGTTGGTGGCATTAAATCTGTGGCTGAAATATTCAACCGTATGGATAG
>NZ_BAAIHG010000205.1:0-678 GCF_054655775.1 Candidatus Termitispirillum reticulitermitis
CCATAATGAAAGCCTGTTTATAATAGGTGGCAACGGCACAAGCTTTGCGGGTAACACTGCTACTAATGGCGGTGCTATCTATCATGGTTATGTTGATGCATTTGCGATAAGTGGCGACAACACGAGTTTTGCGGAGAACACTGCTAATTTTGGCGGTGCTATCTATAATGCTAGCGGCTTCACAATAAGTGGCAACAACACAAGCTTTGACAATAACGCTGCCGGAACTGGCGGAGCTATCTATAATACTATCATATTTATGATAGGTGGCAACGGCACAAGCTTTGAAGGGAACACTGCTGTTACTAATGGCGGTGCTATCTATAATTATAATAATGGCACGTTTATATTAAGTGGCAACAACACAAGCTTTGACAATAACACTGCTGATTATGATGGCGGTGCTATCTATAATTATAATAATGGCACGTTTATATTAAGTGGCAACAACACAAGCTTTGCAGGGAACACTGCTACTCATTATGGCGGTGCTATCTATAATGCTGGCATATTTACATTAAGTGGCAACGGCGCAAGCTTTGCAGGAAACACTGCTACCGGTTATTATGGCGGTGCTATCCTTAATGCTGGCACATTTACATTAAGTGGCAACGGCGCAAGCTTTGCAGGAAACACTGCTACCGGTTATTATGGCGGTGCTATCCTTAACTCTGGCTC
>NZ_BAAIHG010000206.1:0-677 GCF_054655775.1 Candidatus Termitispirillum reticulitermitis
TCTTGCCCAGCGATTTCAGCGCTTGGATTACAAGGTTTGCCTGCTCGTTGCCTATGACGCTTTCGCGCAACATCCTATGGCGGAATTCAAGCGTGGTGTTTCCGATTTTGTATTTTCGCGGGCTTCCACTGGAAATAAAAATATAGCGCGCCGGCACCTGCGTTGAAAGATTCAGATAATTCAGCGCGGTATTGCCTTCGGGGAAAATCGCCCAGTTATATTTGCGGGCAAGCGCATAGGCGACCCGCTGTATGTCCGGCGCGACTATTTCCTGCAAGAGTGCGCTATACGACGGATAATAGTAAAGCCCCGGAAGAATGCGTGCAATTTTTCCTTCTTTTGCCAAATCGGTCAAAGAGCGGTCTATTTCCCAGCGTTTTAGGTCGGGTAGGAAATCAACAGCGGAGAACACCCAACCCTTGCCGCGCCCATAAATGCGCGAAAGAATGCGGTTTTTAGCGGTTTCTTTCATAATTCGCTCCTGCTATTTTGTAGAAATATAGCATAGTTTTTCTACAAAATCCAGCGACATTTAGTAGAAAAAATACAGAGTCTGCTATCTCGAACTTTCCATTTTCGGTGTTTTGATGTGCTGTGCTGACACGGATATAACCATAAGTCATAACAATATCCCCTCCAGTTATTGATATGACCATTGTATGCAGTTTGTAATTTTA
>NZ_BAAIHG010000207.1:0-676 GCF_054655775.1 Candidatus Termitispirillum reticulitermitis
AACTGTAACGCCAGCGACTAGGTCCCTGCGCAGTTTGAATAACGAATAGCCGCCCTTTTTGAACACCTCAAAAAAGCGCGGTGCTATATGTGCAAAATGAGGATGAAAGCCAAAAGTGGGTATTTTCATAGCTTACGCTCTCTTTCTCTTCATAACGGAATATCTAATGATTACATCCAGCATATATACAGCGATAGCCACCCACACAAAGGCGAACGCTTTTAACATTGACCTTTCAAGGGTTTCACCGAAACAGAATAAGGCTAATAACAGCTGAATCGTAGGGTTCAGATATTGAATAATCCCAATAGTAGTGAACGGCAATAGTGGCAGGTTTCTTTATATCGCTGTTAGGTGGTAGCCGCTACCAAATAGGCGGACCTACTGGTGCCTTTGTGGTGGTAGTCTATGGTATAGTTGCAGAGCTTGGCTACGATGGGCTAGTTGTGGCGACTGTGCTTGCGGGTGCATTGCTTGTGGTCTTTGCTTATGTACGCATAGGCTTGTATATTAAGTTTATCCCGTATCCAGTAATAGTAGGTTTCACATCGGGAATAGCTATTATACTTATCACCACCGAAATCAAAGACTTTTTAGGGCTTACAATGGGCGCAGTGCCAGCTGATTTCTTTGAGAAGATTACCGCTTATGCTGGCGCCATAGACACTGTCAACCC
>NZ_BAAIHG010000208.1:0-668 GCF_054655775.1 Candidatus Termitispirillum reticulitermitis
TTAAAACGCCATTCCGTCTCTTTAAGGTGTAATATAAAACTCTTGGGGTTTATCCCCCTAAACTTTGCAAGCCTTGTCTTGGCTATCCCCCAAAAGTTCTCTATCCCATTCACATGCGCCCTGCCATTAGCAAATACATCATCAGAATGTTTCACCCGATAATGTTTCTTGTAGCCAGCATTAACTAACCCGTCATAGCCTTTCCACTCGTCAGAATATATAGTTGAATCATTCGGAACCAACTTCTTGATAATTGGCACAAGCTCACCAGCAGAACAATTCTTTACAACTTGCGTATAGACCTTGTCCCCTCGTTTCTTCATACCAAAAACTTTCGTCTTGCCTCCCGCTCCACGACCTCGTTTCCCACGAACTCGTCTTGCTCCAAAATAACTCTCATCAACTTCTATCTCTCCCTCAACAAAACACGACTCCTGCTCCGCCAAAGAACTAATCCTTTGACGAAATAACTTCGTTAAATCGTGCACCGTGTTCCTGTTCACTGAGACTAACTTAGCAATCTTTATCGCCTCTATATCAGCAACAAACAACTTCAATATCTCCCTAAACTTCTCTTCCGAAATGTGGGCACGCTTCAAATACTTGTTTCCCATAATAACACCATAGCTTATATCAACTTTAAGTCAATCTAAACTAGGCTTGAACCA
>NZ_BAAIHG010000209.1:0-668 GCF_054655775.1 Candidatus Termitispirillum reticulitermitis
GGCAACCTTCAACGCTGCGGCAGGACAGGTTATGTTTAGCCCTGATACTACCACCCCTGCGTATATTCATATAGTTAATAACTCTACTAGGGCACAGGTAGGGGCAAATGAAGGGCAGTATATAGATATTACCATACCGCGTATGGATACCATCGCATTGGAAATATCTGATGCATATATAGCGACTATGGCTGATGCGGAGAAATCGCTGGCTAAAGTTGATATGGCACTAGAGCGGTTGAACCACGAACGCTCAAGTATCGGAACTATGATAAACAGGCTGGAATACACGCAACGGAGTATCAGCATAACGAGACAGAACACCATAGCGGCAGAATCACGCATACGCGACCTAGATGTAGCAGCAGAGTCATCGGCATTTACTAACAACCAGATACTCGTGAACGCAGCAGTGGCTATGCTAGCCCAAGCTAACCAATTGCCACAACTGGCGCTACAACTGATAGGAAGATAATAGATAGAAAAGATAGCCCATAGTGGGAGCTTGTGTTTAGTTGACAATATTTTTTAAGTTTGTCATGCGCGTTAATTCGCGGTTTAGATAGTAGTTTGTATAGTTGATATGCCCAGTGCATTCAGTATGCTTTCATCTCCGATGAACTTTAACTCTGATTGTTTCCCCGTCAATGCAGTCTGGAACACTATAG
>NZ_BAAIHG010000210.1:0-663 GCF_054655775.1 Candidatus Termitispirillum reticulitermitis
GCGGATAGTGGCGAGGATGCAGTCATATCTTGCGATAATGATAGTTGTGGCTATGCGGCTAATATGGAGAAGGCACTTACGGCAAATTCTGCCAGTAGTGCCGAGTTAACGCCTACTGACGAACTAAAAGTGGTGCACACTCCTAATAAGCACACAGTTGAAGAGGTAATGGCGTTCTTAAAGGTAGATGCTAGCCGACTAGTCAAGACGTTAATCGTGCGCGTGGCTGGCGCAAAGGATGTTCCCGCTGATAAGCCTTTTGTTGCAGTGCTTGTGCGTGGCGACCACGAGGCAAATTTAATCAAATTAAAGAACTACTTGGGCGCATCATCGGTTGAAATGGCAACGCCTGACGAGATATTGGCAGCTACAGATTCGCCTGTGGGTTTTTCTGGTCCTGTGGGGCTAGATTTGCCAATCTATGCAGACTATATGATTGAAAATGTCTATTCTGCAGTGGTGGGGGCTAATAAGCGCGACTACCACTACACAGGAGCATGTGCGGGTAGAGATTACAAACCTATTGCTTATGGCGATTTCAGGAACGCTACAGAGGGAGACGTTTGTCCCAAGTGCGGTAAGGGGCATTATAAGATTATGCGCGGTATAGAAGTAGGGCACATATTCAAACTAGGCACGAAATATTCAGCCAGTATGAAAGCG
>NZ_BAAIHG010000211.1:0-662 GCF_054655775.1 Candidatus Termitispirillum reticulitermitis
GTCCAACGCATCAGATGCCATAGATAAGGCTAAATATGAGGGGCTTACCAACTCTGCCATATATGAGTCGGGCAGTGATGTGGTTTGGAAAATTAAGCTTACAACTGACGTTGATGCAAAGACCCTTACCCTATCAGATAATGGCATAGGCATGAGTAGAGATGAAGTTGTGGAACTGCTTGGCACGATAGCCCACTCTGGCACGCGTGAGTTTATGAAAAAGCTCACAGAGAATGGCGCAAAGGATGCAGCAGCTCTGATAGGACAGTTTGGCGTTGGCTTTTACAGCGCATTTATGGTAGCTGACGATGTAGAGGTGTTCACTAGGAAACGTGGTGAACCTGTGAACAGCGGCGTTCACTGGCGTTCAGACGGCAAAAGCTCCTATTCAGTGGAAAATATAGAGAAAGCGAACCCCGGCACAGATGTAGTGCTACACGTGCGTGAAGATAGCTCTGATATATTGCAAGAATGGGAACTGCGTCGCATAGTAAGCCAATACTCAGACTATATAGAATATCCCGTAGCGATGGATATAACGCGCGACACAACGGGTGAGGACGGCAAACCTACTGGAGAAAAGACTACCACAGAGGAAACGCTGAATTCTATGAAAGCCCTTTGGCTAAAGAACAGCGCGGAAACGACTGATGACGAAAGGA
>NZ_BAAIHG010000212.1:0-660 GCF_054655775.1 Candidatus Termitispirillum reticulitermitis
TAAAGATTGCGCCGGAAAAAAAGTGGCTTTTATCCCGACTGCCGCCCTTCACGAAAAAATGAATTTCTATGTCGGCAGCGACAAGAAGGCATTGACCAAACTTGGTATGGTTATAGACGAGTTGGAAGTTTCAAGCATTCCAAATAAGGAAATAGCGACAAGAATCGCCGCCGCCGATTATGTATTCGTTGAGGGAGGCAACACCTTTTTTCTGTTGCAAGAACTCCGTCGTTCCGGCGCAGACGGGTTGATTGCCGAGCACATCAGGAAAGGAAAGTTATATATCGGGGCGTCTGCCGGCTCAATGGTAATTTCCAAAGACATTGAGTATGTCAGATATATGGATAATCCAAAGGCTGCGCCAGATTTGAACGGCGACTTTACGGGGCTTTCCATTGTTGATTTTTATGTAGTGCCACATTGCACGAACTTCCCATTCAAGAAAGCGACAGAAAAGATAATCAAGGAATATTCCGATAAGTATGATTTGCGCCCGATAAGCAACAATCAAGCAATCATTATTGATGGCAAGAAAACCGAAATTTTAATTGCCTAATTCGCTTGTGCCAGCTCGCAAATAGCGCAATAACCCGAATGGGGGAAACTCGTTGACAACGTCTTGCAATCCGCATACAATATCCCCCACTTTATTTTATAAGG
>NZ_BAAIHG010000213.1:0-660 GCF_054655775.1 Candidatus Termitispirillum reticulitermitis
GGTGTCATATCTAATGATGGCACATCATTTTATGGCGGTGCTATTTATAATGCTAGCACGTTTACATTAAGCGGTGATAGCGCAAGCTTTGCAGGGAACGCTGCTACATTTCATGGCGGAGCTATCTTTAATGCTAGCGCATTTACATTAAGTGGCGAGAACGCAAGTTTTGACAATAACACTGCTAATTATGGCGGTGCTATCTATAATGCTGGCACATTTACATTAAGCGGCTACGGCGCAAGTTTTGAGGGGAACGCTGTTACTGCCAATGGCGGTGCCATATCTAATATTGGTATATTTACATTAAGTGGTGAGAACACAAGCTTTGAAGGGAACACTGCTAACTATAGCGGTGCTATCTATAATAATGGCACATTTACATTAAGTGGCAACGGCACAAGCTTTGTGGGGAACACTGCTAATTATGGTGGCGGTGCTATTCTTAATGATGCTCATCGCACATTTACATTAAGCGGCGACAACGCAAGCTTTGTGGGGAACACTGGTGCTACTTATGGTAGTGGCGGTGCCATCTATAATGTTGGCACATTTATATTAAGCGGCGACAACGCAAGTTTTGAGGGGAACGCTGGTGGTACTTATGGTAGCGGCGGTGCTATCTATAATAATTATGCTGGCACATTTACATTAAGCGGC
>NZ_BAAIHG010000214.1:0-653 GCF_054655775.1 Candidatus Termitispirillum reticulitermitis
GCTTCTCAGAGAGTATCGTCTCATACAAACGGGCAATATACTCTAAAAACCTTAACGGCATATTAGGGTTCACAGTAGACTGATGTTCCACTAATACAACCAGCTTATTATCCCCTATAACAAAAGATAGGTCATTACGTCTATTCATAAACAAAACATTTTCTAACGTGTTCAGTTCTATATCGCTTGGCTTTATATCAGCCCCAACTATAGCGTTATACATCTCAACAAGATTGTCCTTATCAGAGAACAACTTGGTAAATACAGTGTCTTTATATTCCCTGTTTGCCTTGCCACTTGACATAATTTAATAATATAATGAACTCTGCTTTATTATACGACAATATTATTCTGTAATTCTTTTAACTCGGCAAGCGAAAGCCCCGTGCCCTTTGATACAAAATCAATAGGCATACCAAGTGCTAAAAAATTTCTGGCAGTTTCAATGGCTTTTGCTCGTTCGCCCTCAAGTCTGCCCCGTTGCTCACCCTCTAGCACTCCATCCTCATACCATACCCTCTGTGCCGTTTCAATATTAAACTCTGCTGTCAACATATTCCTTACCTCCGTTGAGTTCTTTTCTAAAAATACCCTCAATATCCCCTTCTCTATACATTCCCTTATCGCCTCT
Source organism: Candidatus Termitispirillum reticulitermitis (assembly GCF_054655775.1). Classification (NCBI taxonomy): domain Bacteria; kingdom Pseudomonadati; phylum Deferribacterota; class Deferribacteres; order Deferribacterales; family Termitispirillaceae (SeqCode); genus Termitispirillum (SeqCode); species Candidatus Termitispirillum reticulitermitis. Next base: position 632 of record NZ_BAAIHG010000214.1, read on the forward strand.
TCCATCGCCTTCTCTAACGCTA
>NZ_BAAIHG010000215.1:0-650 GCF_054655775.1 Candidatus Termitispirillum reticulitermitis
TATACATCTCAACAAGATTGTCCTTATCAGAGAACAACTTGGTAAATACAGTGTCTTTATATTCCCTGTTTGCCTTGCCACTTGACATAATTTAATAATATAATGAACAGAGGTGGTTGTCAATGTATAACTAAAATCCACTTTTTATCACCGGTTTTAATGGTTAGTTAGAGATTAAGGGGGAGGAGAAAGCAGTGCTACAAATATTCTATATACCTCCCCCCGTAGGGGGGAGAGAAAAAAGGTTTATCCGTTCAGTAGCTGCAGTGCCAGTTGTGGTATCTGGTTAGCCTGTGCGAGCATTGCTATGGACGAGTTCGCCAATATCTGGTTACGGGCTAAGTTCGCACTCTCCGCCGCCACATCTAAATCCATCAGCCTGCTTGCCGACGACATCATATTCTGTCTAGCCGTATTCAGACTCTTCAAGCTGAACTCCAGCTTCACGACCTGTGCACCTACCAGCGAACGCGCCTTTGACAACCGCACAAGTGCCTCATCTACCTTAGTCACTGACTTCTGCGCCTCCTCAACACTGGTCACATACACATCAGTCACTTCTAGCCCTACACTATCAAGCCTGCCTATTGATATATCTAGCAGTTGCCCCTCGTTGGCACTCATCCCCACTACCGATTCTGTGTTCGCTA
>NZ_BAAIHG010000216.1:0-643 GCF_054655775.1 Candidatus Termitispirillum reticulitermitis
GCAGCCTGTGCCTCATGCACAGCATTTACCATAGCCTTGAACTCATCTGGCTCTGATGAAAATGCAACATCATGTCCGCCAAGCGTTCTGTCAAGCATAATATGCTTCTCTACCATCACTGCGCCTAGTGTTGCTGCTACCACCGCCGCCGTGATACCTTTTGTATGGTCGGAAAAGCCCAATTCTACATCAAAGGTGGCTCTCAACGTAGCCATAGCAGCAAGATTGCAGTCTGATACGGGCGCAGGATAGGCACTAGAACATTTCAACAGGATAATGTCATTGTTGCCCTCAGCCCTGCAAGTTTCCACAGCAAGCTGCACATCGGCAAGTTCAGCAACACCAGTTGATATTATCACAGGTCTTTTCTTGCTAGCGACACACTTGACAAGTTGCGTATCAAATATCTCAAAAGAGGCAATTTTGTAGGCTGGCACATCCAGTCCATACAGGAAGTCAACAGCCGTAGGGTCAAACGGGGTTGAGAAGAATTCCATGCCTAGTGAATGTGTCAACTGTTGCAACTCTTCGTGCCATTCCCACGGGGTGTATGCTTCCTTATATAGTTCATATAGTGTCTTGCCCGCCCATGGGGAACTAGCGGGTAGCTTAAAATGAGCGTTGTCACAGTCTATGGTGATAG
>NZ_BAAIHG010000217.1:0-632 GCF_054655775.1 Candidatus Termitispirillum reticulitermitis
TTTATTAAATGCTTGTGTAGCATTTTGCATCATATTAACAAATACGCGTTTTAGTTGTTGCCTATCGCCACGCACGTTTAAGCCCGCTGGTATATCAAGCTCAATATTCACGTTATGCGCCAATGTTTTTGTCCCCTATTTCAGTAAAAAGCCTAATGGCACAGGGCTGGGGCTAGCAATCGTTAAGAAAACCATAGAGCGCAGATGAAATACTTGTTGGCTCAGACAAAGGGTTCCGTGCCTATGCCAGCGAGATATTAAGCGATTTTATGGCAAGTGGCGATACTGAACGAATAGTGCAGACCGAATACAGCACAGGCATAGGCGAACCTAGACACTATATAGTGCATATAAGTAAAATACTTAGTGAAACTACTGGCAGTTTGGAAAATATATTGCTAGTGGCAGATGACAACACCCACGTGATGAATTTGCAGCGTGTAACGCTTTGGAAAGAGGTTGCCGCCAGAATAACACACGAAATCAAAAACCCGCTTACGCCTATAAAACTCACCGCTGAGCGCATAAAGAGGCGCAGTAGCGAGATTAACGATGAGGCGGTCAGGAAACTTGTCGCTGATAGTATGGATATGATAATAAATGAAACGATTGAACTGCTTGCGCTAATAGGG
>NZ_BAAIHG010000218.1:0-632 GCF_054655775.1 Candidatus Termitispirillum reticulitermitis
GGAAAATACGGCTCAGTTGCGCACGGCAAAGAAAGATATATCCCGCGTTAAGACAATACTGACCCAGCGTGCAGTTGGAGATAAGTAATGGAAAGAGGCATTAGAAAGGCGCGTCGTGGCGTTGTAGTCAGCGACAAGATGGATAAAACCATTACCGTAAAGGTAGAGCGTCAGATGTTGCATCCGCTTTATAAGAAGTACATCAAGCGCACTAAGAAATTCTACGCGCATGATGAAAATAACGAGGCGAGAATAGGCGACGTGGTGGAGATTGCTGAAACTAAACCTATCAGCAAACTAAAATGCTGGCGGCTCGTTACGGTAGTGTCGCGCTCTGTAGAGGCTGCCGATGATGCTAAGCGTGAGGAGGCTCTGAAATGATTCAGGTTCAGACGCGGTTAAGAGTAGCTGATAACAGCGGAGCTAAAGAGATTATGTGTATTAAAGTTCTCGGTGGTTCGCGCAAACGCTACGGCAGGCTTGGCGATATTATCGTAGCAAGCGTAAAAGACGCTGTTCCAGACGGCACTGTCAAGAAAGGAACAGTTGTTCGTGCATTGGTAGTGCGCACTAGCAAGGAAAAGAGACGTCAAGATGGCACGTATATCAAATTTGATGATAATGCGGCTGTG
>NZ_BAAIHG010000219.1:0-626 GCF_054655775.1 Candidatus Termitispirillum reticulitermitis
ATCTTGCCTAGCGTTTTATATGCAGATTATTCATTCTGTTTATAGCTATAATGTCTTTCGTTCTCTGTTACATTGATATTTATGCTGATATAGCTTGGCAGTGTAGTAGCTAGGTCTAGTTTATCCCCCCACTCTATCAAGGCAAGGTCGCAACTTTCCGCTAGCTCAAAAAAACCTGTCTGTTCCAGCTCTGTTATGCTTTCTACGCGGTATAGGTCTGAGTGCAACACTCTCATTCCGCCACCTCTTGCTTTATACGTGTTGCATATAGAGAATGTCGGACTTGTAACTATATCGGTGCTACCAAGATACGCAAGAATATCCTGCACTAGAGTCGTTTTGCCCGCTCCAAGTCCGCCTGTCAACAATACATACCTTATGTTGCTGTTCGCAAGCATTAGAGTGGTAAGCTGCCGGGCTAGCTGCCTTGAGCTTTCACGACTATTTGATATCCATACTTGCTCATTCATATTTCATAGCTCCTGCGCTAGCCTATACGCCTCATTGCGTTTCACGCCAAGCTATATCAGCATAAATATCAATGTAACAGAGAACGAAAGACATTATAGCTATAAACAGAATGAATAATCTGCATATAAAACGCTAGGCAAGATGCAGAATGCCTT
>NZ_BAAIHG010000220.1:0-612 GCF_054655775.1 Candidatus Termitispirillum reticulitermitis
GGAGCATACCCCGATACGGGTGATTCTAAGATAGGTTTCCAGACGCCACGCGTTATATGGGATAGAGATAATGGCGACCTGCAATACAATGTTGTTACGATTGATGAAGCGGGCGATTTTAAGGTGATGAAGACTATCCTTTCTGTTGCTGCTTTTGGAGATGCTACAGATAAGCATCTAGGTGATGAAATTGCTGTGTTACACCTGAAGGACATAGCGCAGTTCACAGATTCGGATGGTCGTATGCTCTTAGATAATACTAGAAAGTTGACGTTGCTCGGCAACAACAAGACTGCTGATATATATCTGGACAAGTATAACACATTGCAGGAGTTGAACGATAAAATAGCTTATGCGATAGCTATAACACTAGAGATGGGCGACCCCGATGTTGAGCTTAGCAAGCTGGCACATCTAGTAACAGTTGCTGGTAGTGGCAACGATGCTGTGAAGGGCACTATTGTTATACAGGGAGCGATGACGGGTCGGAATTCAGAGATACGTTTTGTAGCGGATGAAGATATTCTTAGGGCGTTAAGCATAGAGCAGATACAGCAGTCTGAGAATGATGTTATAACGATGAACGTATTTGATGCGCATACAGAGCAGTAT
>NZ_BAAIHG010000221.1:0-611 GCF_054655775.1 Candidatus Termitispirillum reticulitermitis
GTTTAGCACTGCCTGTTGCGGTGCCAGCAGTGCTAATTCGCGAGTGTTGTGGTCGCCTGTGACAGCTATTATAGTATGGCTAGCGAGCGGTTGAGCTTTAACCCAGCCGATAAATCGCCCAAGCTCGTTATTTGCATAGCGGAACGAGGCAAATAAACCGTCAATTCCATTTTTGACGCCGTCAGCCGAGCGACCGAGTAGCTTTTTTTCCTCCTCGGTAACCTCTACATGCGGTGGATTAGCAAAGCCTGCATAGGGCGGATGAAATGATGTAGATAGGGCGACTAGCACTAGCTTTTCTCCAGCCTTGTCAGCCTTAGCAAGACGTTCTCTAATCCATTGATACATGTATTCATCAGGCACACCCCAAGCCTCTTGTCCTACCTTAGCTTCGGGGTATGTAGCACAGAGCGTTTGTAAATCAACAAACTCGGACACGCCTATCTTTGGCAAGAAATTGTCTAGGTTCTGCCACGCACCAAACCCAGAGGTAACAAATATAATTTTATAGCCATTTTCCATATAGGGCTTAAACATATTGCTTACAAAATCATAATTGTTTTGCACCCTTGAATGAGTGATATTCATACTGGGAGCACGTAATAATAATC
>NZ_BAAIHG010000222.1:0-610 GCF_054655775.1 Candidatus Termitispirillum reticulitermitis
CACTTTAATCTTCTTGCCGTTGACAACTATTCCATCGCCATCGCTCTTGATTTCACCATCAAATGTCCCGTGAACAGAGTCATACTTTAACAGGTGAGCTAGTGCATTGACATCGCCTAAATCGTTGATAGCCACCACGTCTACACCTATATTGCGCATAAGAATAGAGCGCAACACACACCTGCCTATTCTACCAAATCCGTTAATACCAGCCTTTACTGCCATTTCGCACCTCCAATAATTTTATGATATTTTTTCAAAGACTTCTTTTGTTGCGCCACATTCAGGGCAAACCCAGTCAGCGGGCAAATCCTCAAAAGCAACACCACCATTGTCATCTGGACTATACACGTAGCCACACAGGCTACAAACGTATTTGTCTGCTGTGTCCATACTTAACCCCCCTAGTTTCAGTCGGTATTCTAACAGAGATACAAGAAAAAAGCAATAAAAAATGCTTGCCAATTATCAAAAAAGGTGTATCATAATCACTTCGTTGCGCTCGTAGCTCAACTGGATAGAGTATCTGGCTACGAACCAGAAGGTCGCAGGTTCAAGTCCTGCCGAGCGCATATTTTATTTTAGTATTATTGTCTATTTACGTTGCTTT
>NZ_BAAIHG010000223.1:0-606 GCF_054655775.1 Candidatus Termitispirillum reticulitermitis
TAGCAAGCATCCGTGGGAAGGCTCGTCTGACCCGCAATACACAGGCTTTGACGAGAATGGCAAATATAGTTGGTGCAAGGCTCCACGCTACGATGGCAAACCTTTCCAAGTAGGTCCGCTTGCACAGCTATTAGCGGCTTATGCGGCAAAAGATGAACTGACAGTTCGTCTATTGAATGATGCGCTCAATAAGGCTGGCGTCAGCGTATCAAGTCTGCATTCAACTATGGGCAGACAGCTGACTCGTGCTGTGCGTTGCTCTATACACGCCACTCGTGCGCTTGAAAATCTTGCACTACTAGAAAATAACCTTGCAAAGGGCGACTATAGCTACTGCAATCCAGTTGAAATCGGCTCATTTTCTTATGAGGGTGTTGGGTTCTATGAGGCTCCGCGCGGTGCCCTATCACACTGGCTCGTAATACGCGGTGGCAGGGTGCATAACTATCAAGCGGTAGTGCCATCTACTTGGAATGCTAGCCCGCGCGATATGGCTGATAATCCTGGACCTTATGAGGCATCGCTTGTAGGCACACCTGTAGCAGACGATAAAAAACCGCTAGAGGTAATCAGGACCATTCACTCTTACGACCCGTGTATAGCCTG
>NZ_BAAIHG010000224.1:0-593 GCF_054655775.1 Candidatus Termitispirillum reticulitermitis
AATAATCAGCAACATTACTATGAAAAATTGTGTGGTCGCCACCCAATATAAAATTGCTAGAGTTAAAGATAGCACCGCCCGTAGAGGCAATGTTATTATAAAACGTTGTGTAGTCGCCACCCAATGTAAAATTATCACCATTAAGGATAGCACCGCCAGAACCATTAACAGCGGTGTTATTATCAAACCTTGTGTAATTACCTCCCACTATAAAATTGCCTATATTAAATACAGCACCACCAGAACCATTAACAGTAGCGTTCCCCGTAAAGCTTGTGTTGTCGCCATTTATTGTAAATGTGCCAGTATTACGGATAGCACCGCCATAGACATTAGCCTCGTTCCAGTTAAAGCTTGTTCTGTCGCCATTTATTATGAAGTTGCCAGCATTATAGACAGCACCACCATCGGTAGTAGCCACGTTACTCCTAAAGATTGCGTCACTGCCACCTAATGTAAATGTGCCAGCATTATCATTATAGACAGCCCCGCCATTAGCAGCAGTGTTATTGTCAAAGTACGTGTAGTTGCCACTTAATATAAATGTGTTGGCATTATAGACAGCACCGCCAGCACCGCCAACTATGTTCATC
>NZ_BAAIHG010000225.1:0-593 GCF_054655775.1 Candidatus Termitispirillum reticulitermitis
AGTGGCTTTTAACACTGTTAGCTGTGGCTGTAGCAACGGTTATCGTCTTCATAGGACGACTATTGCTGGGTGATATGCATCGCAAGCCATCAGTAGGCTTGTCGTCATTAGTAGGCAATACTTACCATTTTGGCAGTGATATGATACTCTTAATGACGCATGTCCTAAAGGGGTTGTTAAAACGCGGGCTGTCGGTACGCGATATGGGCACGATTTTTGACATCACATCTAAGGAGCAACTGTCACATGAATGGTCAACCCCATACAATATAGACCCATTGATAGCTAGAGTTGAGGCGGCACTGATGGGGGAAGAATGAATGAAGGCGTATCTCTATTTGTTAGCCTCAACCTTCATATTTAAGCCATCTACACCCACTATCCGCACCATCTGCCCTTTAGTTAGTTCCAGTCCAGATGAGGTGGCATCCCAGATTTCCCCTTGCACATAGACCTTGCCGTTGTTGCCACTCCATGCTAGCACACTGCCAGTTTTGCCTACTAATGACGACAAGCCTACTGATGGCTTGCGATGCATATCACCCAGCAATAGTCGTCCTATGAAGACGATAACCGTTGCTACAGCCACAGCT
>NZ_BAAIHG010000226.1:0-586 GCF_054655775.1 Candidatus Termitispirillum reticulitermitis
GCCACCAAAAATCAGCTTTATTTAACACTTTTCGTTAAGAACAACAAACAAACGCTGTCTTTCAGCGCATCGCCTCCTCCCGCACTCACCTTTAGTTCCGTAATGCTTGGCACTGGAGCAGCACTCCCCGCAAGTCTTGCTGGAGCAACTATTACAGGCATCCAGCATAGAGATTATGACAGAGTCGGCTGGTTTGAGATGTCAAAAAGAAGGGCAAGTGGCAAGATAATTAACAATAAACTATATATGGAGCCTATGGGGAACTACGCTAACGCTTTTATAGTGGGGAATGATGGGGTAATTCTATATAGGTTGACCCATAAAAATATAGACCCCGACAGAGACATCGGCATTGGAAAAGTTTATGTTCTACCACGTCTCAATAAACCTTATACGTTGGACAACACTGATGGACAGTCTGATTTTAATAAACTATTGGGTTTCTACCAGCTGACAGTGGCTATTGCTAACGACTATAAAGAGGAGTTAGGCTTTGTTGGTGCTGTGTCTTTCATTAAAGATGAACTAACTCACGGAGAGCTGTTTTACAAGGCAAGTAATGGCAAGATAGTCCCATTTCCGCCGT
>NZ_BAAIHG010000227.1:0-583 GCF_054655775.1 Candidatus Termitispirillum reticulitermitis
AGACAAAACGCTTTATATCGGGCGGCAACTGCGGCGCAACCTGAAAATGTTTATTATCTGTTGTATATAGCCTTTGGGGACTAGACTGAGTGAAGTATTCGTTCATAACCTCCTCAAAAACTAGCTTCTTGGCACGATAATACGGCGTATCAGCGTTCGCCACATTACGCCCTATCTGCGTGTTCTTTTCAGATAATACATTGAGCGAAAAGCCCAAGTCATCAATCTTCATTCCATGAAATAAATCTATCATATAGAGCAAAGAAAGCAAAATATATGCCAAATATTATTGAGACTGTCCTAGCTTCTTATTCACTTAGTCACAAAGCAGACGGCTAATCCCGCCCCCTCAATAGCTACCGCTAACTCCGCCTTGAATAAATAGCCCGCTTATAATCCCCTCGCACAAATGAAGCTTGACTAAATACAACATCATCCACAGAAAACTTGATAATATGCTTGGTCATTTGTTTTGCTCTAGTTTTTTTAGATATTCTGTAGCACGTGAATTGCCCTTACTGGCAGCTTCCTTACATTCAGCCTGTTGCCACCATTTATTATAAATTTATCCATAATGCTACTA
>NZ_BAAIHG010000228.1:0-582 GCF_054655775.1 Candidatus Termitispirillum reticulitermitis
ACCAAGTCCATAATGCTATACACGCTGAAGCTATGGTTTCTTCTGTGTCAAAGTGTGCGTTAACTATAGAAGTCGCATCATCTATCATATTTATTATACAAGACTTCTCCCCACCAAACCACCTACCGAAATCTTGATTGCTATTGCTCTTGTTATTAGACGGCTTATCCTTTAAGCCGTGTTCTAACCCACTTAACCCAAATAAACGATACTTCCTAACCGCCCTTACTACAGTTGACCTGTTAACCTTCAACCTCTCAGCTACTTCGTCATACGATAACTTGCCACTGAGCACATCCTCTACCCCTTTAATCTTGCCATAACTTCCCACAATACATACCACTAATAAAAAATATATGAGGGGCATTTTAACTTGTGCAATTACAACACCGAAAAACCTATTGACAACACTAAAAAAATGGATTAGAGTGTATCATAAAGAGGCTGAAAAATAATGGTTCAAGCCTAGTTTAGATTGACTTAAAGTTGATATAAGCTATGGTGTTATTATGGGAAACAAGTATTTGAAGCGTGCCCACATTTCGGAAGAGAAGTTTAGGGAGATATTGAAGTTGTTTGTTG
>NZ_BAAIHG010000229.1:0-581 GCF_054655775.1 Candidatus Termitispirillum reticulitermitis
GGCAAGTATGAAAAGCAACTCATAGAATTGGTTGCCAATATAGATTCTGACAATCAAAATCAATCAAAAATAGATGCTATTATTTATAAACTCTACGGTTTAACAGCAGAGGAGGTAGCGGTGGTTGAGGGGCGGTAGCTTATGAAACACCTTTCCAATACTTTATTTCTCCATATACTCATACTTATAGGAGATAGCATATATCATCGCTTATCCCCCAAGCTCAGTGCCACTTAATATCTCTATCCAATTACGTTTCCCATACAAAAATCTGTGTAGGTATACCTCATTTTCTTGCTCATTAATGCTGTATATTAAAATGTAGTTTTTGACTAACAAGAAACGGATGCCCATAGTCGCTAGGTAACCATCTTTAACTGGTGGTCTGACAAACGGATTGCTCTTCAACAGTTCATAGCTTTTTATTAGCTCTTCGGCGTGCTTATCCGCTGCCATCGGAGCTTTTAAGACATTCTTTATATAACTAATGGCAGAAACTGTGTCATCATTGAATGTTTCAGAGAAAGCTAGCTTGAACATTATCTGCTCAAGGCTGTATTCATATTCTTTAATACTTCGGC
>NZ_BAAIHG010000230.1:0-577 GCF_054655775.1 Candidatus Termitispirillum reticulitermitis
ACTCCATGCTAGCACACTGCCAGTTTTGCCTACTAATGACGACAAGCCTACTGATGGCTTGCGATGCATATCACCCAGCAATAGTCGTCCTATGAAGACGATAACCGTTGCTACAGCCACAGCTAACAGTGTTAAAAGCCACTTTGACACACTAACCCCCTGCGCCTCTACGGAATCAAAGGCTAACGTTAAGCCCATCACCACAGCGACTATCCCGCCTATAGACAATAAGCCGAAACTGGTGATAAATACCTCCGCTATGAATAGCCCCACCCCGCCAAGCACCAGCAGAAAACCAAACAAATTCACAGGGATATAGTTGGAGCCTACCAAGAACAATACTATTGCCAGCACCGCCACACCGCCGAATATAAAGGTGCCCGGCATTTTGAACTCTAAAAAGAACATCACAATCGCCAGCAAAAACAATACTGACAACAGGTTTGGATTAGACACCCAAAAGGCAAATCGCTGGGACACAGAAGGTTCTAGTTCTATCACCTGCAACTTATCGTTCAGTTTCAACTCTTGTTCCAGCATTAGTAGCATTGATTCATTGTTATTAACAACGCCGTCT
>NZ_BAAIHG010000231.1:0-573 GCF_054655775.1 Candidatus Termitispirillum reticulitermitis
GGGCAATATACTCTAAAAACCTTAACGGCATATTAGGGTTCACAGTAGACTGATGTTCCACTAATACAACCAGCTTATTATCCCCTATAACAAAAGACAGGTCATTACGTCTATTCATAAACAAAACATTTTCTAACGTGTTCAGTTCTATATCGCTTGGCTTTATATCAGCTCCAACTATAGCATTATACATCTCAACAAGATTGTCCTTATCAGAGAACAACTTGGTAAATACAGTGTCTTTATATTCCCTGTTTGCCTTGCTACTTGACATGACTTAATAATATAATAAACAGAGGTGGTTGTCAATATCTTTCATTTTGTTGCTTTAATCAACTGGCATTCTCTCGTCAAGGGTGGAGGAAAAGCCCGCCTTTGCAACACACAGCATTTCATTAGTCTAGTCAAGTATATAGTCCCCATAAATCAATCTGCATTAGCAAGCGTGTATTTAGCACACCTAAAACGTGTAGAGGATATAATATTAGGGTTAGCTAGTAATGCAACGGTTGAGACACTCACAAAGGGGCTAATGGAGCAGGTTGGCAGGGCGATAGAGCCGATGTCGTGGCT
>NZ_BAAIHG010000232.1:0-573 GCF_054655775.1 Candidatus Termitispirillum reticulitermitis
AGGACTATCTGCCAAAGATAGTCCTACACCTGCAAGTGCCATATCAATGCAATAATCTATGACGGTGTTCTGTGAAATAGCAACGCTCTTGCCCTTTAACTCTCTAATGTCTCTCACACCAGAGGTCTTGCCTGTCATTATATAAAATGGTGCATCACATTGCGATGTCAGCTTTATAGGTATGCCTCCTGCTCTTTGTAAGATTGCACCTGTGTAGTCTATAATCGTGCCGTCAATATTACCACTCTGCAGAGCGGCATCCCTGTCATTTGCCGAATAAAACTTTTGCATCTTAAAACTGACACCCAGCTTGTCAAAATATCCTTCACGCACAGCGACTGCAAGCGGGAGATAATCCATAGAGGGCATAACACCTATGGTTAGCACCCTGTCGCCCTCTTTAGAGCACGTACCTATGAACACAAGTATAGCAATAGCAAACGGAGCAATCGTTTTTATTGTTCTACCAAAAATCATTTTTTCGTCCTATTTGTTGATTTCTCCTGAATGTTCCTGTTCGCCATCGTAATATTTATACGCCTCCAGCGTGAACTCCAACAAGGTAAAGTTCGG
>NZ_BAAIHG010000233.1:0-568 GCF_054655775.1 Candidatus Termitispirillum reticulitermitis
GGTGGCAGTGCTGATGTAGCTGGTAGTTGTACAGCGTGGACTGGTTATAGTAATGACGACAATGTATCTAATGGGTTTGTGAACTATGGGGGACGGATAGAGAGCTATGGAAGTATTAGTGTAAATACAGACAAGTTTTATAATGTTGGGCATGAGATAACGGTAGGGAGCAGATATATCACAGAGATGAGGACGATAAACACGTATTTTCCTAGAGACGACAAGTGGAGACTTAGATATAAGGAATTTATCACAGGTGTGAACTATAACTATAAATCGGGAGTTATGTTAGCTGGTGGCGATATAGACATCACAGCGTATAGTGTTAGGAATATTGATTCAACTATATCAGCCAATAATGATATAGCTATAGTTGCGGATAGTGTGACGAATGAGACGAGTAGCGTGCTAGCTAAATTGAAGGAGGAGCACAGAAGGGCGAACGTTAGGCGTAGGCTTCGTGTTGCGATAGGCACTAGGACGTACGATGAGACAAGGTATGTTTATCAGAACGTGTATTCGTTAGAGAATGCGAAAATAGTTGCTGGTGGCGATTTATCTATAAGTT
>NZ_BAAIHG010000234.1:0-560 GCF_054655775.1 Candidatus Termitispirillum reticulitermitis
TTATCTAAAAGAACAGGTCTATTAGCAACTTTCATATCTTTGCCTTGAACGGGAATACGCTCGCCAGTGTTCACAATAAATGGTCTTTTTACTAGCTTCTTGCCCTCAAATAACTGTTGCCTGTCAACTGACACGGCGTATTCAACAAACACCACAGCATCCGGATTGCTATTTAATAGCTCCGTTAGTCTTAGTTCCCCACCTCTGCTTTCTGGGCTAATCTTTCTGATTGTCAGCTCGCCTATGTCTAGCTTGACAGCATTGGCGTCAAACGTGTAACCACCCGCAAGCTGCTTATAAGCGTGCCTGCGAAACGCTAATGTTATCCAACCCTTATTCTCTTGAAGAAACTTGTCTTGCATACCATAGAGCATAACTTCAACAAGCAACTCATTATTATATTCCACAGCTGCATAATATCTGCCAATAACACCCTTTAGGTCTTCATTTATGTATATTACATCAGCAGGTAGACTGACCGTGCGAAAAGCACAGCCAAATTGCAATAACACCACAAAAATCAATAAATATCGTTTGAACACAAATACTCCTTTAGGTTA
>NZ_BAAIHG010000235.1:0-551 GCF_054655775.1 Candidatus Termitispirillum reticulitermitis
TTGACAGGCAACAGTTATTTGAGGGCAAGAAGCTAGTAAAAAGACCATTTATTGTGAACACTGGCGAGCGTATTCCCGTTCAAGGCAAAGATATGAAAGTTGCTAATAGACCTGTTCTTTTAGATAAACAAACATTGGATAGTCCACTTATGGTGATAGGCACACTCACTATTGCTGGTATAGAAAAAAATAAGGGTTCTATAGAGCCTATAAACGTTGGTATTAGCGATGAACGCTTGAGATTAAGGCTGTTTCGTGGACGCACTAGCTGGGCAATGAATGAGAGTGAGAAGAGTGATTTATGAGGTATAAGATGACCGCACACACCATAAAGCTTTTGTTTTTCTTGCTAATATTATTAGTGAGTTATCATTTTATCGTCCCTGAACGTCCCATAAGCACCCTTTAGGGTTTGTCTCGTTGGTGGTGTCTGTGTATAATCATTATGTGCTTGGGGAAGGATACGCTATCTGGTTGAAATAAAGCTATAGCGGTCTGACAATTTGCGACTGATTTAATGACAACACCAATATGCTAGCGTTGGGTTCTGT
>NZ_BAAIHG010000236.1:0-549 GCF_054655775.1 Candidatus Termitispirillum reticulitermitis
CTGTAGTCCTTTGAGGCTCTGTCGCCTAGATTTAGCGTTATTGCCCCCTTGCCCGATTTGCTACGAATAACATTCTTGTCAACACCAACTACGGAGAAATTGTCGCCTACGCCCTTATATAGCTCAGCTTGGGTTATTTCTAAATGTTTTTGATACTTAAACGGCACGCCTATATGCCCTGCCATAGCAAATGACAATAGGCAATAGACGCATACGACAGCGACTAGCGATGTTAAGAGGAATAATAATGGCTTGAGCAGTCTCATATCTGTATCAGTGTAGCAGGTTTTTTAATTTTTTCAATGGGTGCGTGCTATTTTGAGGGTTTAGCAATAATAGCGGTGCCGTCCAAGTCGGCAACTGGAACAACGGCAATTCCATGATTTTTGCAAAATTCTTGAACTGCACGTTCCGCACCAAGATATTCTTTGTTGCTATAGTCATGAACCAATATGTAGCCACCAGGGCTAATCCTAGGGTAAAACCATTCAAGTCCAGCCTTAATAGGCTCATAGAGGTCAGCATCTATGGATACAAGGCAAAACTTCT
>NZ_BAAIHG010000237.1:0-541 GCF_054655775.1 Candidatus Termitispirillum reticulitermitis
GTTGAAAGACGGGAGCAATTATAACAGTTGTGAACCACTTGACAAATAGTGATGGCGAACTAACAAATGACTAAACATATTCAATCCCGAAGTGCTGTTTTTTCTGCTGACCACGCAGCTGTGTTCCCTATGTTATTGGCAGTAATCTCGCTAGCACTATGTGCATCAAAATTCGTGGTCTCGTGAAATATTACATTGATTAGTGCCTTAGGGTCGGCTAAATCCACTTCGCCCAAATTTATATTGATTGTTTGAATCGTTCCATCAGCACTTCTATAAGCCAATCCTGCTACATTGCCATATACGTTTGAGATAGACAGCTCACCCGCAAACCCACCATTTTCCGCCGCTATGTCTATTACCGCCTGCAATACTTGCTTGACTTCCTTGTCGGTATAGTGCGTTGCTCCATTCAGCACGTCCTTAAACTGCGCTAAAGCTCTCTTTACTTTCCCGTCATTCTCTATATAGTCACTAATAGCACCAAGAATACTCTTGTTCTCGTCCGTAGCCGCATTGTATATAGAACGGCTAACTATAT
>NZ_BAAIHG010000238.1:0-541 GCF_054655775.1 Candidatus Termitispirillum reticulitermitis
GCCTACCACAACGCCGTTCGCTTTATCGTAGAGTACCTCCACATATCCGTGGGAATAGGAATTGTTCCCCCCCTTGATACCGATGAGGAGCAGATCCGTCGTACCGGGAACAGCCGTATTGTTGGTATAGGCATACGCCTTGGCCAGGGCAAGGGCTCCGGTAAAGGTCCCCCCCAATGAGGTGCCGGAGACGGCAAAACCGGCGGCGGTACCACGTAAAATATAGCTGTTTATGCTGGCGGCTATGATAGAACCGGGATCGGGTTGTAAAAACCCGGCGATATCGGCGGGGATTGGAGGACCCGGCACCGTCTGAGCGGGCACAACCGCAGAGGCGCCATCCCACTGAAAGATACCGCTTCCCTTGGTGCCAAGATAGTACACACTCCCTATTTTGCCGGCCCCGCTGAGGAGACTGGTATTCAGGGTTCCCTCCAATAAATCCAGTCTGCCGTCGGTTTCATACAAAATCGCGTAATCATTTCCGCCGTCATCATTACCCTTGGACGCCCCGGCAAATAATTGATTCCCGGCGCCGAAG
>NZ_BAAIHG010000239.1:0-539 GCF_054655775.1 Candidatus Termitispirillum reticulitermitis
GCGCATTCATTTAACACAAAACCTGATGGAAAACTTCTTTCTTTTCAGACTTTTTTTAATAACGAAGAACCCTGCGAATATTTCGTTGAGTTTTCTGTTGGTGAGGCTGAATACTTGTATGAGGCACAATTATTGACGGATAAGGTTTTAATGGAGAAAATAGAAAAAAAAGAAGGCTCTGAAACGTCTGTAATTTATAGACAAGAGGACAAAATAGCTGAAAATACACTACTTGACGAGAAACATTTATTTCCGCTTAGAACTAATGCATCAGTCATTAGCACTGCTAATCAACATGAAGTGTCAGAATTTACAAAGGTATATAGTTTTTTTGCGAGTTTTGTATATAATGTTACTTATTATGGCTTATCTCAATTGCCTATGACTGATACTTCGCTTACCTCTGAATATCATGATGACACTAAAATGTTTTCATTTGTTAGAGAGCATATAATTAAACTTGATAGTGGTATTGAAGACATTAAGATAGATTTTTACGTCAATGACAAGAACGAGAGAATCTACCATCCTATTTTTGA
>NZ_BAAIHG010000240.1:0-537 GCF_054655775.1 Candidatus Termitispirillum reticulitermitis
GGATGGCCTTCTGCTTAATTTGATGCCTGGCAGTTCCCTACTCTCGCATGGGGAGACCCCACACTACCATCGGCGCTACGGCGTTTCACTTCTGAGTTCGGCATGGGGTCAGGTGGGACCACCGCGCTACGGCCGCCAGGCAAATTCTGTTTTATCAGACCGCTTCTGCGTTCTGATTTAATCTGTATCAGGCTGAAAATCTTATCTCATCCGCCAAAACAGTTATTATTAGGATCCGCTAGCGTCGACTTATTACAGATCGTTCAGCAGATCATCCAGATCGGTATCATCCGCGCTGCTGCTGCTACCACTGCTAGAACTCATAAAATCATCTTCGGTTTTGGTGTTGAAATCATCCACGTTAAACGCATCCAGATCATCCGCCACTTTATCCGCTTTTTTCGCCGCGGTCGCTGCCGCACCACCCATAACCGCGGTGCCCATCACCTGGCCAAATTTGGTGTTCAGTTCTTCGAAAGATTTAAATTTATCTTTGCTGGTCATTTCGCTCAGATCCACCATTTGTTCAAACAGTTC
>NZ_BAAIHG010000241.1:0-528 GCF_054655775.1 Candidatus Termitispirillum reticulitermitis
AACCCTGACTACGCAAAAGCTACGTTTGCTATTGCCAAAATGCTATCAGAGCTAAGTGCAACAACTGTGATAGGTGGTGGCGATTCCGTTGCAGCGGTGAATGAGGCTGGCGTTGCCGACAAGATGTCGCACATATCAACTGGTGGTGGCGCGTCACTAGAGTATGTGGAATATGGCAGTCTGCCAGGTATTGAGGTATTGAACGGCTAGCAATGCGCGATATTCAGAGTGAGCCTGACACTAGAAATATTGGTATAGATAGGGTAGGCATTAAAGATATTGCCTACCCTATAGTTGTTAAAGCCCGCAAGAACGGTGAACAAAGCACTATTGCAAACGTGGCTATGAGTGTCAACCTGCCACACAACTTCAAAGGCACGCATATGTCGCGCTTTGTAGAGCTTCTGCACAAGCACAGGCTTGCCATTGAACTCCTGTGAAACCACAAAATCCACAGGCAAAACAATCTTTACGTCTTTTTCTTTAGCTTTAGTCAATATTTTCTTAACGGTGTCAAACTGGTCAGTC
>NZ_BAAIHG010000242.1:0-526 GCF_054655775.1 Candidatus Termitispirillum reticulitermitis
TAAATGTCTAGTGGTCAATAAGAAGTATTTCACAATGTTAGACGGGGCGACTTCGTGTCGCTTCGTTTCTTTTTATGTGGCACATTTATTGCTGTTCCGTATATGAACGGAGGGGATTTATGGGTGCTATACGTGCGGGCGGTGTCGTATCGGGTCTTGATACTAATGCCATAATTGAGCAGTTAGTGCAGTCGGCGAAAGAGCCTATCACAGCATTGAACAATCAGGCGCATCTGATTACGTTGCAACAGTTATTGTTTAAGGATATAAACGGAAATCTGACGAGCCTTAAGAGTGATGTCTTTACCCTGCGCTTGGAAAGCACATTCAAAGCGAAGAAATCTGATGTATCTAACCCTACCGTAGCTGGTGTTTCAGTATCGTCAAATACCCCAGCTGGCAACTACATGTTGAATGTCCTGCAGACGGCAAAAACTGCCGCTATGACTAGTATTTTCCCATTGCCCGACCTATGGGCTGCCACTGCGGGGATGCAGACTATAGGGGAATTGCCTAATTTATATGA
>NZ_BAAIHG010000243.1:0-526 GCF_054655775.1 Candidatus Termitispirillum reticulitermitis
TTAGTTCGCCACCGTCAGCTTTACGCACAACTAATGTATCGCCGTCAGATATGCGTATAACATTGCCTGCTGAGTGCGGGTTGAACCTCTTTACGATATTGTCGTATATATAGTCAGCAACGGGGTATAAAAATGGTCTTATTAACGGCACATTTATGCCAAGATATGACAACGCCGCAATCATCAGCGCAACGATTACACCACGTGGGCTACGGGGCAGGCGAAGTCTAGCCCTAGAGCGTCTGCGCTTTCTTTTACGTCCAAAAAACATATTCAATCTATAGCATACGTTGAAAGGTTAGTCAATTTTTATACAGTAGCCAGCTGTTATCATCAATCAATGGTATGTGTTGCGTCCAGCCGTATTCAGAGATATGCGCAAATATCGCCTCTCTGTCTAATGAATAGTCGTCCGCACCACCTGCAATAAATAAGATTAAGCTGTTGTCAGTCGCCCTGTATTTAAGAACTTCATCAAGAATTTCAGAGTTATCAGGTATGCTGATAGTTTCGCGCAAATTCATTA
>NZ_BAAIHG010000244.1:0-524 GCF_054655775.1 Candidatus Termitispirillum reticulitermitis
TGGCGATATATCTTCATTTTTTGTGACGCGGACGTGGTTTTTTGTGGCATTGTTTATGCTTGTTGTGAATATGTTTATGCTTGGTATAATATACTGGCAACATTTGCGCATAGGTTATCTTGTGCAAAAAGTGTTGTCAGAATAAATCATTTTTGGAGATAATGATGGACAAATCCAATGGCACTGACCTTTTGAGTAGTATTATTGATGCAGTTTCTAAAACTGTTGGCGGGTGGTATCAGAAAGGAAACAAGACGCTTTCTATAGCCAGCCTAGAACGCGCTCGAAATGAAAAATTTTCTGTGCTAGGGCACAAGGTTTTTGAGCTACTTTCTAGGGGAAAGCAACTTTCTATGAGCAACTTGCGTGAAGATTTTGCAGCTATCGTTTCACTTGAAAAACGCATTGAAAATGCGAGTATTGAGCTAGACTTGACTGATAAGCCTGTGCGTACCGGCAAAAAGCTGGGCAGACCAGCGAAAGGTTCTAAAAAAACTGATGCAGTCGGAGCGGTTGCCGAAGTG
>NZ_BAAIHG010000245.1:0-522 GCF_054655775.1 Candidatus Termitispirillum reticulitermitis
CTCATTTTGATATGATTGATAATATAACAAAATTTATTGATGCCTCAAAAGGGCTGATAGCTGAAAAGTTTGTGGATAGTGACAACTTTTCTTCTTATACGATATTTCCATTGGAGGAAGACCAACAGGAGGCTAGAATATTGACTGACAAGCTAAATACGCTAATAACTACCGTTACTGTCTATAAAACCTCTTTCAAGTGTGATATGGATAGTGGCAAATTGGATAGGGCAGAAGAGTTAATATGCACAAATAAGGGGCTAGCAAAGTTGGATTTGCAGTTAAATGAGCTTTATAGACAAGTTATTAAAGCGTATGCAGACAAACCAAGAGATTTAGAAAGGATTAAGGCAAGGCAGTTTGCATGGAATAGCACTAAACAAAAATTTAGCTATACTGAGGGATTAAAACATAGCTATAGAAAGAATATAGACTACTTCAAATGCCTGTTAGATAAAGGAAAGGATTTGACTAGTTGTATGCCACTTGGAGAGTTTTAGAAATGACCACTCGCACCATAAA
>NZ_BAAIHG010000246.1:0-518 GCF_054655775.1 Candidatus Termitispirillum reticulitermitis
TATTAATAATTTGCGGCTCCGCAAATTATTAATACTGAACCATGCCTACTGCTTTTTACAAGCGGGACGACCGGCGTTGCAAAAGGTGTGATGCTCTCTCATAGAAATCTTATGGCGGAGATGTATTATCCCGCATCATTAATTAAGATTACGGAGGCTGATACATTTTTTTCTGTGCTTCCTATTCATCATACATACGAAGGAACTTGCGGTTTTTTAATTCCGCTTTGCTATGGTGCTACGATTGCATATTGCGAAGGATTAAAATATATCGTGCCAAATTTAGCAGAGGCAAGGCCGACAGTTTTCCTCGGAGTTCCGCTTTTATTCGAAAATCTTTATAGAAAGATCTGGCAAAATATTCGTAAAGAAGGTAAGGAAAAGCTGCTGAAAAAAGTTATTAAAATAAATAGAGTGACTAAAAAGCTACATCTTGATATTGGGAAAATCTTTTTCAAAAAAATTACTTCAGTTTTTGGTGGAAGACTAAGGCTCGCGATTTCAGGAGGTGCCCCAAT
>NZ_BAAIHG010000247.1:0-512 GCF_054655775.1 Candidatus Termitispirillum reticulitermitis
TGTGTTATTAAGATAGGGGTATTACCTTTAGGCGGCTTTTTCATAGCATTTTTGAAGTCTATCAGCTCTTGGATAGCCGTAAAGGGCTTAAAATACTTACTATCAAGCTCTTTGCCTAGTATATCAACGCCAAGAGTGAGCAACATTCTTGTGCCAAATATATTAGTGTCTGTTGGGGTTTCCTTTTGCTCTATCTGTAAGTTATAGAGCATAACCTTTTTAATATCAGGGTAGTAATAGTCTATAAATACAAACTTAGAGCAACGTTGATATACTCCCGTATTTCTGCTCTCGCTGTCATCAGTCTTTGTCTCCTCTATGGCATAGATAGGCTGAGCGTCTATAGTTGGCTCATTATCTTGGTAAAACACCAGAAAATCAACAAAACTAGCCCCACTGCCTATGGTTTTGATAAATACCTTGTCAACTTTATTGCAACGAAACCCTGTAATCTCGTATTTGAAAGCGAAGTGGTCATTCTCAAGTATAGGCAAGATGAGCAATTCATTTAT
>NZ_BAAIHG010000248.1:0-512 GCF_054655775.1 Candidatus Termitispirillum reticulitermitis
GGGGTATTAACAAATAGACAGAACGGGGACGATAACGGACATGTTCCGTTTAGTCGTGCTAATTCACAGGGCAGTGTTATAGGTGCAGATGGGAGAATAAGCGTTAATTTAACACCCCCTACCAGTGTGAATGGGTTGTTTGGGTTATCTGCTAGCGATAGTAGATATTTAGTGGAATCAAACTCAACTATACTTGATAGGAATAACTATATAGGTGCAGAGTATTTCTTTGCGGCGGTTGGGTTAGATACTGACAGAAAGATATATGGTGACCCTGCCTATGAAACACATCTTGTTATGGATGCACTGATGAGGAGTTACTATCAGAGTGCATTAGTTCTTGATGCAGAGGCGGACAAGCAACAGATGCAAAGACTATATGATAATGCAGTAGCAGAGATGGGCGAGTTGAATCTGAGTATTGGGATAAGGCTGACAGCGGAACAGACAGCACAGCTGACTAGGGATATAATCTGGTATGAAGAACAGGAGATAAATGGACAGATAGTTCT
>NZ_BAAIHG010000249.1:0-508 GCF_054655775.1 Candidatus Termitispirillum reticulitermitis
GGTTGCTCTTGGCATCGGTATCATCTGCCAGCACAGCTTATGTAGTGAATGTGGGGGGCGTTATCACCGAAGCCACTGAAAAGTACATTTCGTCATCACTTCAGCGGGCTACCACCGACAACGCAGCCGTATTCATCATCAAGCTAAACACACCCGGTGGCGTGCTGTCATCCACCCGCAACATAGTGCAGACGATTCTTGAAAGCAAGCTCCCCGTTGCCGTATATGTTGCTCCACAGGGCGCACAGGCGGCGAGTGCGGGCACGTTCATTACGCTAGCCGCCAACTATGCCATCATGTCCGAAAGCTCTAATATCGGTGCGGCGCACCCTGTGGCTATGGGTGGGGCTAATTTAGATGGCGATATTCGGCAAAAGGCGACCAATGACACCGTCAGCTTCATGCGCGCCATTGCGGAAAAGCGCGGACGCAGTATTGATAACGCTACAAGAGCGGTGAAAGATTCTGCCAGCTGGACAGCTAAAGAGGCGTTGCGGGCAGGGCTAAT
>NZ_BAAIHG010000250.1:0-506 GCF_054655775.1 Candidatus Termitispirillum reticulitermitis
CGAAAACAGATTTGCCACGCCAGAAAAAAACGAAGATAAGAAAAGTTTCATTGTCGTTCCCCCTAATCAAAATATCACGCGGAAATTATAAAATAAAACGAATGGAAATGCAATCAGATTGACATATATTCATAAATCTGATACTTTTCACCTATGAAACTATCTAACTTTTTTGTGCAAACGTTGCGTGAAACGCCCAGTGAGGCGGAGACTATAAGCCATACGCTGATGTTGCGTGCAGGGATGATTAAAAAGACTGCAGCAGGCGTATATAGTTATCTACCTATGGGGTTGCGGGTGATTCGTAAGGTGGAGAATATTGTCCGCAGGTCTATGAACGAGGCGGGGGCTATTGAGTTGCTTATGCCTTCTGTGTTGCCCGCAGAGCTATGGCAAGAGTCGGGACGTTGGCAGAAATACGGCAAGGAGTTGCTACGCTTTAAGGATAGGCATAATAGAGACTTCTGTATGGGTCCCACGCATGAAGAGGCCGTTACTGA
This sequence comes from Candidatus Termitispirillum reticulitermitis, assembly GCF_054655775.1. Lineage (NCBI taxonomy): Bacteria > Pseudomonadati > Deferribacterota > Deferribacteres > Deferribacterales > Termitispirillaceae (SeqCode) > Termitispirillum (SeqCode) > Candidatus Termitispirillum reticulitermitis. Next base: position 501 of record NZ_BAAIHG010000250.1, read on the forward strand.
TATAAT
>NZ_BAAIHG010000251.1:0-506 GCF_054655775.1 Candidatus Termitispirillum reticulitermitis
GCAAAGTCGCATGAACCACTATGCGTAGCAAGACGGAATGCGCGCTCTGCTAGAAAGCGTCACGACAGAATATTATTGCGCAAAGAAAAGACGTTAGCACTATTGCGGGCTAATAACATGCAGTTCTCTGATAAGGATGAACGCAAGAACCCCTATGAATTACGGGACAAGGCTTTATCTGAAAAGCTAACACTGCAAGAGCTTGGACGTGTTCTATTTCATTTGGCTATTAGACGTGGCTTTAAGAGCAACCGCAAGGAGACAAAGGGCGACTCTGGCGGGAAACTCAAAAAGGCAACGGAGGAATTAAAGGCACAGATAAAAGAAAGCGGAACAAAAGGCTTTATCGGTAGTTTCCTATGGAGCAAATACCAAGAAAACCACCCTAAAGGCGATACTACACGCTTTTCAGAACAATTTGTCGGCAACAAGATAAAGGATGGCGCACTATACCCCACCCTCAATAACTTGGAGTTGATTTATAGTTTGAAGAGTGCGGAACTTCT
>NZ_BAAIHG010000252.1:0-506 GCF_054655775.1 Candidatus Termitispirillum reticulitermitis
GGTCACTTTCATAAATTACCTCGCCCATAATGACAGATTTTATTCCATCAAGTAGTTTTGAAGCGTTAGGAGTAATTTCGTTGGTTTCACCCAATTCGGCTTTTGATAGTATATCTATCTGCGTCTTATCGAATGGGATTTTACGTTCACGTTCCAATGCTAAAAACCCTTTTGAGTGCTGAAGCATTTCGGTAATCGGAATAAATACACTCTGAACTTTTTGTTTACACCATTGAGCGAATGCAGTGTTCTTGGTCTTGTTTTCACCAATTTCGTGTAGTTTAATAGAAGACAGGCTATCAGGTACAGAAACTTCTAATGCAGGGTATTTGTCGCTTATTGTGTTGCTGAATAGCCGAATAGTAGAATTGAAATTTTTATTACCTCCGTTATCAGCTTGTATGACCATAAAATAGTCGGCAAGAATGAAATTCGTCCTGTACGGTGTTTCTGCACTACGATTAAGTTGAAGATTCCCATTGTGTTCCAAGACGCTTTTATTTGAA
>NZ_BAAIHG010000253.1:0-504 GCF_054655775.1 Candidatus Termitispirillum reticulitermitis
GGTGTTGTCATTAAATCAGTTGCAAATTGTCAGACCGCTATAGCTTTATTTCAACCAGATAGCGTATCCTTCCCCAAGCACATAATGATTATACACAGACACCAATAACGAGACAAACCCTAAAGGGAGCTTACGGGACAATATGGGACGATAAAATGACATAAGCACCACTATAAGAAAAAATATCTTCACTTATATCTCATAAATCACTCTTCTCACTCTCATTCATTGCCCAGCTAGTGCGCCCACGAAACAGCCTTAATCTCAAGCGTTCATCGCTAATACCTACGTTTATAGGCTCTATAGAACCCTTATTTTTTTCTATACCAGCAATAGTGAGTGTGCCTATCACCATAAGTGGACTATCCAATGTTTGCTTATCTAAAAGAACAGGTCTATTAGCAACTTTCATATCTTTGCCTTGAACGGGAATACGCTCGCCAGTGTTCACAATAAATGGTCTTTTTACTAGCTTCTTGCCCTCAAATAACTGTTGCCTGTCAA
>NZ_BAAIHG010000254.1:0-501 GCF_054655775.1 Candidatus Termitispirillum reticulitermitis
CCATCTGCCCCGTGTATATGCGCCCGTCAGCAAGCTGTCTAACATCATCAGCCGTCATATTCCTACGCGTGCTAATAGCCGTAACAAACTGTTCATACATATCCATTACCACACCAGAAAGCAGTTTTCTGTCAGCATCCGTCATCGGTCTGCCGGGATTGCCCGCATCCTTAAACACACCGCTCTTTATGGTAAAGGTTTTCAGCCCAACCTTGCTGTAAAGTCCCTCGTAGTTAAATAGCTCCATTATTACGCCTATACTACCCGTCACAGATGAGGGCATAGCATAGATTTTGTTAGCAGCAATAGCCACCAAGTAGCCACCGGATGCCGCAGCAGAACTCATAGCAACATATATCGGCTTCTTCAGAGTAAGCAAATATTCATAAATCTGCTGGCTAGGCGTCACTAGCCCGCCACCAGAGTTAATGCGCAAAATATAACCCTTAACAGAATCATCTTTTTCTAGCTTACTGAAAGCATTAAATATACTATCAGATT